>VBDL01000151.1 GCA_005884255.1 Betaproteobacteria bacterium
AGGGCACGAGGCCCAGGCCGGCGAGCAGCAGCAAAGGCAGCAACGCACTCGGCCGAAGAAGATTCGAGGTCATGGCGCTCACCCTCGCTTCGCAGGAAAGAGGCCCTGCGGCCGGCACGCCAGCACGACCGCCATCAGCAGGTAGACGCTCATCGACGCGAGCGCCGGGCCCGCGGCGTCGGCGATCGAGCGCTCGGCCACCTGGCGCAGCAGCACCGGCAGGAACGCGCGGCCGAGCGTGTCGACCAGCCCGACGATCAACGCCGCATAGAAGGCACCGCCAACCGAGCCGATGCCGCCGATCACGATCACCACCAGCGTCGTGATCAGCACCGGCTCACCCATGCCCGACTGCACCGAGAGGATCGGGCCCGCCATCGCGCCGGCCAGCCCGGCGAGCATCGCACCCACGCCGAACAGCATCGCGTTGAGCAGCCGGATGTTGACGCCGAGCGCGCCCACCATCTCGGGGTTCTGCGCGCCGGCGCGGATCAGCATGCCGACGCGCGTCTTGTGGATCAGCAGGTACGAGCCCACCGCCACCAGCAGCCCGGCCGCGATGATCGCGAAGCGGTACGACGGATAGCTGACGCCGAACAAATCGACCGTGCCCGACAGCACGTCGGGCACCTGCACGAAATAGGGCTGCGGGCCCCAGACGATGCGTGCCAGCTCGTTGAAGAAGAGCACCAGGCCGAAGGTGGCAAGCACGTGATCGAGGTGATCGCGCCGATACAGGCGCGACACCACGGTCAGCTCCAGCACCATGCCGAGCACGAGGGCGGCGGCCGCAGCGGCCAGCACGGCCAGCGTGAAGGAGCCGCTCGCGCCGTAAGCCATCGCCGCCGCGTAGGCGCCCATCATGTACAGCGAGCCGTGCGCCAGGTTCACGAAGCTCATGATCCCGAACACCAGCGTCAGCCCGGCGGCGAGCAGGAACAGCAGCACGCCGTACTGCAGACCGTTGAGCAGCTGGGCAAGAAGAAGCGTTGCGCTCATGGCGCAGTCTTCAGTGAGCACTGCGCGTGGTAGGCGTCGGCGTGTTCCTTCAGCGGCGTGCCGACGTGCTTGATCGCAAGCTTGCCGCCGTCCTTGACGGCCTCGAAGGCGTAGTAGTTCTGCACCGGCAGGTTGTTGTTGTTGAAGCGGAACGGCCCGCGCACCGACTTGAATTCGTCGCCCGCGGTCTTGAGCGCCGCCGCGAGCTTCTTCGCGTCGCCGCCGGCCTTGCGCAGCGCCATGTCGAGCAGGTTCGCCGCGTCGAAGCCCGTCGCCGCGTACTCGCTGGGCGTGCGCTTGTACTTCGCCTCGAAGGCGGCGACGAACTTGCGGTTCTCCGGGTTGTCCAGCGCCGCGTCCCACATCGCGCCGCTGATCGTGCCGGCCGCCGCGTCGCGCAGCGACGGCAGCGTCGTGCCGTCGACGGTGAACACCGAGTACAGCGGCAGCTTGGGCAGCAGCCCGGCCTGGCTCATCTGTTTGACGAAGTTCACGCCCATGCCGCCGGGGTAGAACACGAACGCCGCATCGGGCTTCGCCGCCTGCAGCTGCGCCAGCTCCGCGGCGTAGTCCGGCTGGTTCACCTGGGTGTAGGTCTCGCCCACCACCTCGCCCTTGAAGAAGCGCTTGAAGCCGGCCAGCATGTCCTTGCCGGCCTGGTAGTTGGGCGCCATCAGGTACACGCGCTTGACGCCGCGATCCTGCGCGAACTTGCCCATCGCCTCGGCCGAACCGTCGTTCTGCCACGCCACCGAGAACACGTTCGGCTTGCACTGGGCGCCGGCGATCGGCGATGGCCCGGCGTTGGTGGCGATCGCCACCGTGCCGGACTCCGCCAGGCGCGGCAGGCTGCCCATCAGCACGTTCGAGAAGCTCAAGCCGACGATCGCATCGACCTTGTCCCGGTCGATGAACTTGCGCACGATCTGCTGCCCGGTCTCGGGCTTGAGCTGGTCGTCTTCCTTCAGCACGGTGGCGCTCTGGCCGCCGAGCTTGCCGCCGAGCAGCTCGAGCGCCAGCGCGAAGCCGTCGACCTGGTCCTGGCCGACGAGCGCCTGCGGGCCAGACAGCGGCGCCATCAGGCCGATGGTGGCGGCGTGAGAAGTAGCGAGGGTCGCCGCAAGGGCGGCGGCGGTAAGCGTGGAACGCATGGCTTGTCTCCAGTTTTCTGCGGGGGCGAGGGCTTCAGTCGATGTGCACGAACACGCGCCGCCCTTCGATCTTCACGGGGTAGCTGCGCAGCGCATCGGTCGCCGGCTCGCAGGTCGGCCGGCCGTCGCGCACGTCGAACTTGCCCTGGTGCAGCGGGCACTCGATCTCGTGGCCGTCGAGGAAGCCGTCGCACAGGCGCGCATGGCCATGGGTGCAGATGTTGTCGGTCGCGTAGACGGCGTCGCCGACCGTGTACAGCGCGAGGTCATGGCCGTCGACCGCGATGCCGATCACGTCGTCGGTCGGCAGCTCGTCCACGTCAAGGGCGTCGATCCAGTTCATATCGGGTAGATGATCGAGTTGGGGATCATTTCGCTGTCGTAGATGCATTGGCGCGAGCTGAATTTCAGCCCCGCCGGCGTGCGGACGACGACGTCGATGTAGCGGCCGACGTTGAACACGGTGGAAGCCTCCGACAGCTTGGTGCGAAACACCGCGTAGTTGGCCTCGCATTCGAAGCGGTCGCCTTCGGCCTTGCGCACCACCGGGCTGCCGACCACGTGGCGCTGGTAGTACGGGTCGTGGAACAGCGTCTCGCGGATGCCGTAGACGCGGTCCTTCAGCATGCCCTTGCTCTCGAACGACAGCGTCGCCAACGGAAAGCCGCGCTCGTAGTTCTCGCGCGGCTGCAGCCGGTAGACGCAGTCATCGGTGAAGAACTCGGGCCAAAGATCCCATTGACCCGAATCCACGGCGATCGCGTAGTCGGCGTACAGCTGCGTGAGCGCCAGGTAGTCGTCGAAGGTCATCGTGCCCATCGCCTCATGCCTCCATGACATTTCGCCAGTAGCGGTACATGCCGCGGATCAGCGTCTCGGTGACCATGTGCTCGGTGTCGCCCACGTCGCGCCCACCGAGCTCGGCCAGCGTGCGGTGGAACGGCTTGCTCTCGAAGGCCTGCTGCGAGAACTCGATCACCTCGCCGTCGTCGGCCGACACGAAGCCCGCCGGGCCGAACAGGTTGGCCTGGCGCAGCCGGCGCTGCGTCATCGCATCGTCGTCGTCGTCGAAGCCGAAGTGCGTCCAGACGAAGTCGAACGAGCCGTGGCCGTTGGGCTGGATGTGGCGCGTCGACACGCTGTTGACCTGCTGCTGCAGGATCACGCTCGGGAAGAGCGTCGTCATTACCGCGGTCGGGCCTTCCCACCACGGCTCGGGCACGATGTCGAGGAAGCGCGGGTCGTTGAGCTGCATGCTCTCCTTGAAGCTCGACACCTGCGTCACCTGCTCGGATTTGCCGGCCGAGCCGCGCGTCGAGATCATCGCCGCGTGGCGGTGCTGCGCATCCATCTTCAGCTGCGACTTGTTGTCGGCGCGCCAGAGACCGAAGGTGACGAACCAGGTGTGCAGCAGGCCCGGGTGGTACGGGTCCTTGATGTTCTCCTGCATCAGCTTCCAGTTGCCCGGAATGCGCTGGCGGTTGTAGCCGAGGATCTTCAGCTTGCGGCCGTTGAACAGGCGGTCGAAGTAGCCGAGGATCGTCGGGCCGAGGTACTGCTCGAACGGCTCGACGTCGGCATCGAAGGACGCAAACACCACGCCGCCGCGCGTCGCGACCTTCAGCTTCGTGAGGCCGTTGTCCTCGGGCTTGAAGTCCGCCGGCATGCCGCCGAGCACCTGGCCGTCCTGCTTCACGCCGCGGCGGAACGGCACGCCGCGCAGGTCGCCCTCGCAGCTGTAGTTCCACTGGTGGTAGGGGCAGGTGAAGCCGCTCTTGCCCACATTGCCGTGGCGCTCACGGCAAAAGCGCATGCCGCGGTGCGCGCAGACGTTCTCCACCACGTTGACCTGGCCGTCGAGACCGCGCACCAGGATCACCGAGCGCTCGCCGATCACCGTGCGCTTGAAGTCGCCGGGCTGCGGGATCTCGGCCTCCAGCCCCACGTAGCACCAGTGGCCGCGGTAGAAGAAGCGCTCCAGCTCGCGCTGGTACAGCTCATCGCTGGTGTAGGCGAGGAACGGGATCTGATGGGTGCTGTCGCCCTGCCAGCGCGGCTCGCGCGGGAAGACCGTAATGGGCTGGCTCATCCTTGTCTCCTTGCGGATGCTGCGTCACGCCACCACGCTGACCCGGATCTCGCCCAGGCCGGCGATCGCGCCTTGCATCACGTCTCCCGGCAGCACCGCGTTCACGCCCTCGGGGGTGCCGGTCATGATCAGATCGCCGGGCTCCAGCGCTTCGTACTCGGAGAGCACCGCGATGCACTCCGACACCGACCAGATCAGCTTCGCGATGTCGGACGACTGGCGTGGTTGGCCGTTCACGCTGAGCGTGATCGCGGCCTGCGCCGGATGGCCTGCGTCCGCCGCGCGGTGCAGTGCACCGATCGGCGCTGAAGCCGCGAACGACTTGCCGAACTCCCACGGCCGGCCCTTGTCGCGCGCCTCGAGCTGCAGGTCGCGCCGCGTCATGTCCAGGCCCACCGCGTAGCCGTAGACGTGCTCGAGCGCGTTGGCCACCGCGATGTCGCGCCCGCCCTGTCCGATCGCGACCACGAGCTCGATCTCGTGGTGATAGTTCGCGGTCTTCGGCGGATACGGCACGCTCGGCACACGGGTCGCGTCGATCACCGCATTGGCCGGCTTCATGAAGAAGAACGGCGGCTCGCGGTCGGGGTCCTTGCCCATCTCGCGGGCGTGCGCGGCGTAGTTGCGGCCGACGCAGAAGACGCGGTTGACGGGGAAGCGCTCGTCGCGCCCCGCGATCGCGAGTGTGTGCGGGGCCGGTGCGGGAATGGCGTAGTTCATGAGGTGTTCGAAGGGGTGGATGTTCAAAGGCGCTGCTCGCGCCACAGGCCGAGCACCTG
>VBDL01000167.1 GCA_005884255.1 Betaproteobacteria bacterium
CTGCGCGGCGAGACTGGCGTCGGCAAGGAAGTCTTCGCGCGCACGCTGCACGAACGCAGCCCTCACGCGAGCGGCGCCTTCGTCGCGGTGAACTGCGCCAGCCTGCCGGAGAACCTCATCGAGGCAGAGCTGTTCGGCTACCGCGCCGGCGCCTTCACCGGCGCGCAGCGCACCGGTCGGCGCGGCAAGATCCTGCAGGCCGACGGCGGCACGCTGTTCCTCGACGAGATCGGCGACATGCCGCTGGACCTGCAGGCGCGCCTGCTGCGTGTGCTCGACGAGCGGCGTGTCACACCGCTCGGCACCGAGGACACACAGCCGGTGGACTTCCAGCTCGTCAGCGCGAGCCACCGCAACCTGGCCGAGCTGGTGAGCGAAGGCCGCTTCCGCGAAGACCTGTACTACCGCCTCAACGGCATCGAGCTGCACCTGCCGTCGCTGCGCGAGCGGGCCGACCGCCGCGAATTGATCCAGCAGATCCTGCGCGAAGAGGGTTCCCGCGACGCGCGGCTCACGCCGGAGGCCGACCAGCTGCTGATGAACCATCCGTGGCCGGGCAATGTGCGCCAGTTGCGCCACGTGCTGCGCACGGCCGTCGCACTGGCCGACGGCCACGTCGTCGACCACGAGCACTTTCCGTCGCTGCAGGCTGCGCCGGCGCAACCGCTGCCAACAGGCCCCAGCGCCGAGACGCCGCCCCCCGCACCGCAGCCCGCCCCCGAGGGGCTCAACATCATCCAGGCCTCCGAGCGGCAAGTGCTGCTGCGGCTGCTGGAACAACACCGCTGGAACGTGAGCAACGTCGCCAAGGCGCTCGATGTCAGCCGCAACACCCTGTACCGCAAACTGCACAAGCTCCAGATCCCCGTCTCGCAGCGCTGCTGACGACGACGCGCCGCAATCGCGGTTCGCGTGGACGGTGACGGGCTCGGGCCACGGCCTCGAGGAGTGCCTGGCCCTGGCGGCGCGCCTGCCACAGGTCGACCTGTTCCTGTCGGCCGCGGCAGAGGAGGTGCTGCCGCTGTATGGCCTGCCGGTGGACGAACTGAAGAAGCGCTTTCGCGTGTTCCGCGACAAGAGCGCGAGCTCGGTGCCCGTGGGCATGCTGTATAGCGAGATCTATCACACGGTTGTCGTCGCGCCGGCCACGAGCAACACGGTGGCCAAGTGCGCCTACGGCATCTCGGACAGCCTGCCGACCAACATGTTCGCGCAGGCCGGCAAGCTCGGCATTCCCGGCATCGTATTTGCGTGCGACACCGAACCGGTGGTGGTGACCAAGTCGCCGCACGGCTGGGTGAGCCTCAGGCCGAGGCGCATCGAACTCGACAACGTGGAGCGCTTGCGTGCGATCGACTTCTGCCAGGTGGTGTGTAGCGTCGACGAACTGCAAGCCGCGCTCGAGGCCAGGTTGCAGCAACTCTCGTTGAGATGGAACACATCGTCTTCCTGACCGGGCA
This sequence comes from Betaproteobacteria bacterium, assembly GCA_005884255.1. Classification (GTDB taxonomy): domain Bacteria; phylum Pseudomonadota; class Gammaproteobacteria; order Burkholderiales; family Burkholderiaceae_C; genus VBDL01. The sequence goes on from VBDL01000167.1 coordinate 1,461, forward strand.
CCTGGCACGCGCCGCCCTCGAGCGCGTGCTGCAAGGCATCGACGACGCGCCCTTCACGTGGGAAGTGCGCGACATCGGCGTGCAAGTGGCCGCGCTGATGACGGCCGACATGATCCGCCGTCGCGTCGCGGCGCCCGTGCTCACCGAGCGCGAGGGCGAGCCGCCGCGTCGCGCCGACCGCATCCTGGTGCCCGGCCGCTGCCGCGGCGATCTCGATGCGCTGACGCAGCACTACGGCGTGCCGGTGGTGCGCGGCCCCGAGGAGCTCAAGGACTTGCCGGGCTTCTTCCACCGCGCCGCGCGGCGCGTGGACTTGAGCCGCTACGAGATCGCGATCTTCGCCGAGATCGTCGACGCGCCGCGCCTGACGGTGCGGGAGACCGTCGAGCGTGCGCGCGCGCTAGCGGCCGACGGCGCCAACGTCATCGACCTCGGCTGCCTCCCCGCGACGCGCTTCGCGCATCTGGAGACCAGCGTGCGCGCGCTCAAGGCGGAGGGCTTGCGCGTCAGCGTCGACTCGCTGGACACCGCCGAGCTGCTGCGCGGCGGCCATGCCGGCGCGGACTACCTGCTCAGCCTGACGGCCGACACGCTGTGGGTGGCCGACGAGGTGGCGAGCACGCCGGTGCTGATCCCGCGCCAGCCTGCCGACGAGGCCTCGCTGGTCGAGGCGATCGAGGGCATGCGCGCGCGCGGCCGGGCCTTTCTCGCCGACGCCATCCTCGACCCGCTGCCCTTCGGGCTCACGGCATCGCTGTGCCGCTACCAGCGCCTGCGCGAGCGCTTCGCCGACGCGCCGATCATGATGGGCGTGGGCAACGTCACCGAGCTGACGGAGGCCGACACCAGCGGCATCAACGCCATCCTGCTGGGCATCGCCTCGGAGCTGCGCGCGAGCGCCATCCTCACGACGCAGGTCAGCGCCCATGCGCGGCGCGCCGTGCGCGAGGCCGACTGGGCGCGCCGCATCATGCACGCCGCCTGCACGACGCACAGCCTGCCCAAGGGCTTCGGCGACGCGCTGATGACCGTGCACGCCAGGCACCCCTTCCCCGACACGCCCGAGGAGATTGCGCAGACCGCGAGCGCCGTGCGCGACCCCAACTTCCGCGTGCAGGTCTCGGCGCAGGGCATCCACGTCTACAACCGCGACAGCCACCGGCTGGGACAAGACGCGTTCGCGCTGTGGCCGCAACTGCAGCTGCAGCACGATGCGCCGCACGCCTTCTACATGGGCGTGGAGCTGGCGCGCGCCGAGATCGCATGGCGCCTGGGCAAGCGCTACGTGCAGGACCAGCCGCTGGACTGGGGTTGCGCGCTCGAGCAGCCGGCCGAAGACCTGGCCGCCTGGTGCGCTCCGGGCACCACATTGAGGGCCGTGAATGAATGACGTGATCTTCGAGGCCGTGGTCACCACGCTGTCGCCGCAGGGGCGGCCGCATGTCGCGCCGATGGGCGTGCGCTACGCGGGCGACCAGGTGGTGCTGATGCCCTTCAGGCCGTCGACCACGCTCGACAACATCGTGGCCACGCGGCATGCCGTGCTCAACATCGTGGTCGACACGCGCGTGTTCGCCGGATGCGTGACGGGGCGCAAAGCATGGCCCACGCTCGCCGCCGAGCGCGTGCCCTGCGTGCGGCTGGCCTGCGCGCTTCAGCACGTGGAGCTCGCGC
>VBDL01000168.1 GCA_005884255.1 Betaproteobacteria bacterium
ACCGAATGGAAGGAGTACGGGCATGACACGAATGCTGGTGAGCGTGCGCGACGTCGCCGAGGCCTTGAGCGCAGCCGCGGCGGGTGCCGATTTCATCGACCTCAAGGAGCCGCACGCCGGCGCGCTCGGCGGCTTGGCGCTGCCCACGCTGCGTGCGGTCGTGGCCGCGCTGCGCGAGGTCATGGCCGCGCGCAGCGCGCAGGGCGCCGCGCCGGCGATCAGCGCCACGATCGGCGACTGGCCGATGGCGCAGCGCGACGCCATCATCGCGCAGGTGCATGCGGTGGCCGAGTGCGGTGTCGACTACGTGAAGGTGGGCATCGAGAACGACGCCGACGCACCCGAGGTGCTGCGCGCGCTGGCCGCCTGCGGCCGCGCGGTGGTGCCGGTGTTCATCGCCGACCGCGGCGTCGATGCCTACCTGCGAACCCTGGCCTGCGCCCTGCCCTTTCCGGCGCTGATGCTCGACACGGCCGACAAGCAGGCCGGCAGCCTGTTCGACTGCATGGACGACGCGGCGCTGCGGCGCTTCGTTCGGCAGGCCCGGCGTGCGGGCCGCCTGGTGGGGCTGGCTGGCGCGCTGCGCATCGAGCACCTGCCGCAGCTCAAGCGCCTGGCGCCCGACTTCGCGGGCTTCCGCAGCGCCGTGTGCAGCGGTGCGCGCACGAGCGAGCTGGTGCCGGCCAAGGTACGCGCGCTGCGCGCTCGGTTGCGCGAGGAGGTCGCAGAGAGCGCGGCTCAGCCGGGGTAGGCGAGGCCCTCGCCGATCAGCAGCGAGCGCACGCGCGCCAGCTCGTCGCGCTGCACGAGGTCGATCGGAAACGGTGCGCCGTCGGCGAGCGTGGCAAAGCGCCGGTCCAGCACGCCGGCGTCGACGCACTGGTGCAGCGACAGGGTGGCGTCCAGCGGGCAGCTCTTGACGACGATCAGGCGTTCGGCGTTCAGGCGCCGCGCCAGCCACAGCGCGAGGCTGTCGGAACTCACGTCCCAGCTCGTCAGCTCGTCGGGCCGGTCGCGCAGCAGATCGAGCGGCAGCCACAGCGCGGCGTGGCCCTGGCGCAAGGCGCGATGAATGTCGGCATCTCGCGTCGCGGGCTGCAGAGCCGGGCTCAGCGCGCGCAGCATCGTCGCCGTCTGCGCCAT
>VBDL01000169.1 GCA_005884255.1 Betaproteobacteria bacterium
ACCAGCGCAAGGATGCAAGCGACGACACCATGCCATCCGAGCCGCCGACGATGCTGCCGGCCGACACCGCTGGCCCGGCGTTGGCAGCCGCAGTGGAAGGCGCGGACAGCTGGGTCGAAGCCATCGGCCAGGCGGCCGAGCGCATCCGCGCGCTCGCCGCGCGGGCCGGTACAGCGAGCCCGCGCAAGGCCCCAAGTGCCAGTGAGAACTGGCAGCTCGCAGTCGGGCGTGCGCTGGAGCTGCTGCGCGAGGAGCGCTTCGCCGACGCGTTGGAGCTCGTGCAGGCGCTGCCGCCGGCTTCCGCGCGCGACACCGAGGTGCTGCTGCTGCACGCCGTGCTGCTGGTGCACAACGGCCGGCTCGCCGATGCGGAAAACCTCTGCCACCGGTTGCTCGCTCTGGACGAGTTGAACGCCGGCGCGCATTACGTGCTCGCGCTGTGCCGCGAAGGCGCGGCCGATGGCCACGGCGCCGCCGAGCGCGACCGCTTCGCCGCCTACCTCGACCCAGCCTTCGCGATGCCGCGCCTGCACCTCGGTCTGTTGGCGCGCCGTGCGGGCGACCGCGAGGCGCAGCGCCGCGAGCTCGGGCAGGCGCTGAGCCTGCTGCAGCGCGAAGATGCATCGCGCCTGCTGCTGTTCGGCGGCGGCTTTGGCCGCGAAGCGCTGATCGCGTTGTGCCGCGCCGAGCTGCGCGCCTGTGGAGCCGCCGCATGACGAGCTCGAGCGCCGCTCAGCTACGCCGCGACTTCGACCGCGCACCTGCTGGCCATCCGGCTGCGCGGCGACCCTTATGCGCTGCGCCTGGCCGGCATCGCCGGGCTGTTCGCCGACAAGCCCCTGACGCGCCTGCCCGGCAGCGCGCGGGAGTTCCTCGGCCTCGCCGGCTTTCGCGGCACCGTGGTGCCGGTGTACGACTTGCGCGCATTGCTCGGCCACGGCCGCACCGAAGCCCCGCGCTGGTTGGTGGTGGCCGCAGGTGCCATCGTGGCACTGGCCTTCGATGGCTTCGACGGTTACCTGAAGCTGCCGCCCGAGCGCATCGCGCCATCCGCGGCGGGCGATGCGTGCTTTCATGTGCACGAACTTGCTCGCCCGGCCGATGGCGCGCTGCGCCCGCTGGTCAACCTGGGCTCCGTGCTCATGGCCATCCGCCAGCGCGTTCACCAAGACCCTTCGCCTGCCTCGACTGGAGTGACACCATGATTCAGCACTGGACTTTCGGTCAGCGCATCGGCGCAGGTGTTTCGGTGAAGGTGGCCCTCACCATCGTGATCGCCGTGATCGCGGTTTACGCCCTGCGCAGCGTCGTCCAGGCCAAGGACGATGTCATCAGCGTCAATGGCGAGAACCTGCTCGATGCCCAAAAGCTGCAAACGGCCGCGGCGCGCCGGGTGGTGGGCATACGTGGCTTCCTGCTCGAACGCACCGACGCTCACCTCGACGTGGTGCGCACTTTTGGAGACGAGTTTCGCTCCACACTCGGCCGCCTGCGCGCGCGTGCGACCGCGGAGGACGAGCGCGAGCTGCTGGAACGGGTGGAGCGCGCGGATGCCGACCACCGCGCCGCGCTCGATCGCTTGATCGCACTGCGCAAGACCGACCCACCGGTGGCGGCCATCCTCGCCGCGTTCGACGAGTACGGCCAACCCAAGTTTCACGCGCTGCTGCAAACGCTGGACGCCTTCGTCAAGGTAGAGCAACAGCGCCGCGACGCGGCCAAGCAGGCCGCGACCGACACGGCCTCGTCGGCGATCACGCTGGTCACCGTCATGGCCGCGTTGCTCGTGGCGCTGGCCGCACTGGTCGGCCTGCTGCTGACGCGCGCGCTGGGGCGCCAGATCGGCACCGCGGTGGGCCATGTGCAGAGCTCGTCGGCCGAGCTGCAGGCCACGGCCAATCAGCAGGCCACCGGAGCGAGGGAGCAGGCCACGGCGATGAGCGAGATCAGCATGACGATCAGCGAGCTGCTCGCCACCTCGCGCCAGATCGCCGAGAGCGCGCAGCGCGTGGCGCAGATTGCCGGGCAGACCGTGAGCGCGGCACACGGCGGTGAGACCACGGTGGAGCAGGCGCACGAATCGATCGCAGGCATTCGGCGCCAGGTGGACCTGGTGGTGGGCCACATGCTCGAGCTGGGCAAGAAGTCGCAGCAGATCGGCGCGGTGCTCGACATCGTCTCCGAGCTCGCCGAGCAGACCAACATCCTCGCCATCAACGCGACCATCGAGGCCGCCGGCGCCGGCGATGCGGGCAAGCGCTTCGCGGTGGTGGCCGACGAGATCCGCGAGCTGGCCGACCGCGTGGGCGGCTCGACGAAGGAGATCCGCGGCCTGATCGACGATGTGCGCAGCGCGGTGAACACCACCGTGATGGCCACCGAGACCGGCTCCAAGGCGGTGGACACCGGCACCGCGCAATTCGGCGAAGTGACCAGCGCGTTCAAGCAGATCGCCGCGCTGGTGACGGCCACCACCGAGGCGGCACGCGAGATCGAGCTGTCGACCAAGCAGCAGGCGAGCGGCGTCGAGCAGGTGAACCTCGCCATCGCCAACGTCGCGCAGACCACGCGCGAGAGCGAAGTCAGTTCCGGGCAGACGCTGGAATCCGTGTCGCAGCTGGCCAGCCTGTCGAAGGACCTGCTGCGCCTGGTGCAGCCGCAGGCGGCCGCCGCGGCGTGAAACGAAATAGCATGGTCAAGGATCCCTACCGGTACTTCCGCATCGAGGCGCGCGAGCTGCTCGAGCAGCTGGGCCAGGGCGCGCTCGGGCTCGACAAGGGCATGGCCGGCGCGAGCCTGGTGCCGCGCCTGCTGCGCCAGGCGCACACGCTCAAGGGGGCGGCGCGCGTCGTCAAGCAGGCCGAGATCGCCAACCAGGCGCACGCCATCGAGGAAGCGCTGGCACCCTGGCGCGACGCGGCCGCAGCCGTGCCGCGGCAGAGCATCGACGCCGTGCTGGCGCGTCTGGACGCGATCGCCGCCCGCGTGGCCGAGCTGTCGCCGGCCCCCGACACCGAGACAGCACCCGGCGCGCTGCCCGAGGAGGCGCTGCGCACGGTGCGCGCCGACGTGACCGAGATGGACGTGCTGCTCGACGGCGTGGCGCAAACCCACGCGCAGATCGCCGGCCTGCGACGCCGTTTCGGCGGCCTCGCGCCGCTGCGCTCGCTGGCCCAGCGCCTGCAGGAGCAGCTCGCCGCGCGCGGCACGGCGCCAACGCCTCGCACCGTCAACGGCGCGCGCAAGGCGCTGGCACTGGCCGACGAATTGAGCGGCGCGCTCGCCGATTGCGCGCAGGCCTTCGGCCTGTCGCTCGACCAGATGGACCGCGAGCTGCGCCAGGTGCGCGATGCCGCCGAGCAGCTGCGCCTGGTGCCCGCCGGCGCGCTGTTCACGACGCTCGAGCGCAGCGCGCGCGACGCCGCGCAGGCCCTGGGCAAGCGCGTGGTCTTCGACGGCCGCGGCGGCGACGTGCGGCTCGATTCGCCGGTGCTCGGCGCGGTGCAGAACGCGCTGGTGCAGCTGGTGCGCAACGCGGTCGCGCACGGCATCGAGGGCACGGCGCAACGGCTGGCGGCGGGCAAGCCGCCCGAGGGGCGCATCACGCTGGAGGTGCTGCGCCGCGGGCGCCGCGTCACCTTCCGCTGCAGCGACGATGGCGCCGGCGTCGATGTCGACGCAGTGCGCCGCGCGGCCCAACGCAAGGGCTTGCTCGCCTCGGCGGCGCCCTCGCTCGATGCGCAGGCGCTGCTCGCGCTGCTGTTGCGCGGCGGCCTGAGCACCACCGGCACGGTGACCGAAGTCGCCGGCCGCGGCATCGGGCTGGACGTGGTGCGTGAAGTGGCCGAGCGCCTGGGCGGCGAGGTCACGGTGAGCACCGCGCCCGGCCGCGGCACCGCGCTGGCGCTGACGGTGCCGCTGTCGCTGGCCTCGCTCGACGCCTTGGTCGTCGAGGCCGGTGGCACGAGCGCTGCCATTCCCTTCGATGCCGTGCGGCGCACGCTGCGCCTGCAGCCCGCGCAGATCGCACGCGGTGCGCAGGGCGACAGCATCGTGTTCGATGGGCATGCCATCCCCTACGTGCCGCTGGCGCGCGTGCTCGGTGCGGGCGATGCCGGCTTCGACGACGCGCGGCCGGTGTCGGCGGTGGTCGTCGAAGGCGCGGGCGCGCTGGCGGCCATCGGCGTCGAGCGGCTGGGTGCCACGGCGAAGATCGTGCTGCGACCGCTGCCGGAGCTGGCGCCGCCTTCGCCCCTGGTCGCCGGCGCGTCGTTGGATGTCGAAGGCCAGCCGCGGCTGGTGCTCGACCCCGAAGGCCTGGTGCTGCACGCGCAGCGCGCCGGCGCGATCGTGCCGCCACCCGAGCACGAACGCGCGCCGGTGCTGGTGATCGACGACTCTCTGACCACGCGCATGCTCGAGCAAAGCATCCTCGAGTCGGCCGGCTACGAGGTGCATGCCGCGGTGTCGGCCGAGGATGCGCTGGCGCAGGCGCGGCGCCGCGCCTACGCGCTGTTCCTTGTCGACGTCGAGATGCCCGGCATGGACGGGTTCTCCTTCATCGAGCACACGCGCGCCGACCCGGCGCTGCGCGACGTGCCGGCGATCCTCGTGACCTCGCGCGCGTCGCCCGAGGACAAGCGCCGCGGTCGCGACGTCGGCGCGCAGGGCTACATCGTGAAGAGCGAGTTCGCACAGGCCGAGTTTCTCGATCACGTGCGGCAACTGGTGGGAGCCTCGTCGTGATCCGTGTGTTGGTCGTCGAAGACTCATTGACGGTGCGCCGGCGCCTGTGCGAGGTGCTGGGCGCCGACGCGGAGCTGGATGTCGTCGGCGAGGCCGAGGACGGCAAGCGCGCTATCGAGCTGTGCCAGGCGCTCAAGCCCGACGTGGTGACGATGGACATGATGCTGCCGGTGATGACCGGGCTCGCCGCCACCGAGTACATCATGGCGTACTGCCCGACGCCCATCCTCATCGTGTCATCGTCGCTGCAGCGCGGCGAGCTGTTCAAGACCTACGACGCGCTGGCCGCCGGCGCGGTGGACGTGCTGGAGAAGCCCGATGGCCGCGAGCCGGACGGGGACTGGGAACAGCGCCTCGTCGCCAGCGTGAAGATGGTCGCGCGCATCCGCGTGATCACGCACCTGCGCGCACGCCTGCGTCTGCCGGTGCGGCCGCCGGCGCCAGCACGCGAGTGGTCACCGTCGCCACTGCCGCGACCGCGCTGCGCCGTCCTCGCCATCGGCGCTTCCACCGGCGGGCCTGCCGCCATCGTCGACGTGCTGCGCGCGCTGCCGGCGCAGATGCGCGTGCCGATGCTGCTGGTGCTGCACATCAACGAACCCTTCGGCAGCGCCTTCGCCGAATGGCTGGATGCGCAAACGCCGCGCCGCGTGGCCTATGCGCAAGACGGCGAGCTGCTCGCCCCCGCGGCCGGCCGCGTACTGATGGCGCCGCCCGACCACCACCTGCGGCTGCAAGACGGCCGGCTGCGCCTCACGCAGGAGCCCGAGCGGCACAGCTGCCGCCCGTCGGTGGACGTGCTGTTCGAATCGGTCGCGCGCGACTGCGCCGCGGCCGCGGCCGCCTGCCTGCTCACCGGCATGGGGCGCGACGGCGCGGCCGGCCTCCTGGCGATCCGCCGCGCCGGCGGCTTCACCATCGCGCAGGACGAGGCAAGCAGCGTCGTCTACGGCATGCCGCGCGAGGCGGCGCTGCTCGGCGCGGCCGAATG
>VBDL01000170.1:0-1563 GCA_005884255.1 Betaproteobacteria bacterium
CCATCATCGTGAAGAACCAGGGCACGATCTTCCTCGGCGGCCCGCCGCTGGTGAAGGCCGCCACCGGCGAGGTGGTCAGCGCCGAGGATCTGGGCGGCGGCGACGTGCACACGCGCCTGTCCGGCGTGGCCGATCACCTGGCCGAGGACGACACGCATGCGCTGGCGTTGGCGCGCCACTCGGTCGCGGCGCTGAACTGGCGCAAGGCCAACCCACTGGCCACCCTCGAGCCGCGTGCACCGAAGCACGACCCGAACGAGCTGCACGGCGTCATCCCCACCGACACGCGCAAGCCCTTCGACGTGCGCGAGATCATCGCGCGCCTCGTCGATGGCTCGGAGTTCGACGAGTTCAAGGCGCGCTACGGCAACACGCTGGTCACCGGCTTCGCGCACATCGAAGGCATGCCGGTGGGCATCGTCGCCAACAACGGAATCCTGTTCAGCGAAAGCGCCAACAAGGGCGCGCACTTCATCGAGCTGTGCTGCCAGCGCAAGGTGCCGCTCGTGTTCCTGCAGAACATCACCGGCTTCATGGTCGGCCGCAGGGTCGAGAACGAAGGCATCGCGCGCGCCGGCGCGAAGATGGTCACCGCGGTGGCCTGCGCGCAGGTGCCCAAGTACACGGTGATCATCGGCGGCAGCTTCGGCGCCGGCAACTACGGCATGTGCGGCCGCGCGTACTCGCCCCGGTTCCTCTGGATGTGGCCCAACGCGCGCATCAGCGTGATGGGCGGTGAGCAGGCGGCGAGCGTGCTTGCCACGGTGAAGCGCGACGGCATCGAGGCCAAGGGCGGGCGCTGGAGCGCCGACGACGAAGAAGCCTTCAAGGCGCCGATCCGCGACCAGTACGAGCGCCAGGGTCACCCCTACTACGCGAGCGCGCGCCTGTGGGACGACGGCGTCATCGACCCGGCCGACACGCGCCGCGTGCTGGCGCTGGCCTTGAGTGCGAGCCTTAACGCGCCAATTCCGGAGACGAAGTTCGGCGTATTTCGGATGTGAACGATGGGTGTACACGGTCTTTTGCATCGAGAGCGCGAGATCGGGCCGGCGGGGCGCTGTGCTCCGCTCATGTCCCCCGGCGGCGGCCTCCCGGCCGCGCCTCCTCCTTTACTTCGCTGCGCACACCACCCCGCCGGCCCGATCCGGCACCATCGTGGCTGTTCGGCGGTTGCAGAAAGCCGGCGTGTCCCGCCAAGGACGGCGGGTGACCGGCGGAGGGAAGTAAAGGAGGAGGGACGGGCGCAGCCCGGCCCGGGGGACATGAGCGGAGTCGGTCACCCGTCGGCCTTGGCTCGTGCCGATCTGCGCGCAGGCCCACTGAGATGAACGCCACCAACCGCTCTCCGATGCGCGAGCATCTGTTGACCTTGGCGCGCTACAACGAGTGGGCCACGCGGCGCCTGCTCGACGAGCACGTGCGCGGGCTCACCGAGACCGACTACCGGCGCTACATGGGCCTGTTCTTCAAGAGCGTGCACGGCACCTTGAACCACCTGCTGGTCGGCGAGCACCTGCTGTGGTTTCGCCGCTTCGCCGAGGGCGTGTCGCCCCAGGTCGC
>VBDL01000170.1:1580-7852 GCA_005884255.1 Betaproteobacteria bacterium
CGATGCGCGAGCATCTGTTGACCTTGGCGCGCTACAACGATGCGCGGCCAGGCCGTGTCGCTGCCCTTCGCCGCGACGCTCGCGCATGTGTTCAACCACGGCACGCACCACCGCGGCCAGATCAGCGCCGCGCTCACGGCGATGGGTTGGCGCAGCCCGGAACTGGATCTGGTCTACATGCTGCAGCAGGAGCAGGCGCGATGAGGGCGGCATGGCGCATCGCGCTGGCGTTGACCGCTGCGCTGGCCTTGCCGCAGGCGGGTCGTGCGCAGGAGCTCGCCGCCGCGCTGCGCGAAGAGATCGTCGTGGTCGACAAGCCGGGCCTGCTGGCGCCATCGCTGGAGACCACCCTGTATCGCCCGCGCGGTGACGGCCCGTTCCCGCTGGTCATCATCAACCACGGCAAAGCCAGCGGCGACCCGCGCTTCCAGCCGCGGGCGCGCTACCCGCTGGCCGCGCGCGAGCTGGTGCGCCGCGGCTACGCCGTCGTGGTGCCGATGCGCCAAGGCTTCTCAAAATCCGGTGGCCTGTATGTCGGCAGCGGCTGCAACGTGGAAGGCAACGGCCTCGCGCAGGCCGACGACGTGCGCGCCGTGCTGCAGCACTACGCGAAGCGGCCCGACATCGATGCGACCCGTGTCGTCGTGTTCGGTCAGTCGCACGGCGGCCTGACGACGCTGGCGCTGGGCAGCCTGAACCTGCCCGGCGTGATCGGGCTGGTGAACTTCGCCGGCGGGCTGCGGCAGGAGCAATGCGTCGCCTGGGAGATGGGCCTGGCCACGGCCTTCGGCAACTACGGCCATGCGACCAAGGTGCCCAGCCTGTGGTTCTACGGTGACAACGATTCCTACTGGACGGTGCCGGTGTGGCGCGAGATGCTGCGCCAGTACACCGAAGCTGGCGGCCAGGCCCGCATCGTCGCCTATGGGCCGTTCGGCAGCGATGCGCATGGCATGTTCGGTGCGCGTGCCGGCGTGGCCATCTGGCTGCCCGAGGTCGAGAAGTTCTTTCGCGAGCTCGGCCTGCCTTTCGACAAAGCGGAGCCATGACGTGACGAGCACCCTGGACATCACGCGCGACGGCGCCGTCGCGCGCATCTTCCTCAACCGCCCCGACGTGCGCAACGCGTTCAACGACGCGGTGATCGCCGAGCTCACGCAGGCCTTCGGCGAGTTGTCGGCCGACACCACGTTGCGCGCCATCGTGCTCGGCGGCCATGGCAAGGCCTTCTGCGCCGGCGCCGACCTGTCATGGATGCGCGCGATGGCGGACTACGACTGGGAGCAGAACCGTGCCGACGCGCAGAAGCTGGCCGATATGCTGTGGACGATCTACAGCTGCCCGCTGCCGGTGGTCGGCCGCATCCACGGCGACTGCTATGCCGGCGGCGTCGGGCTGGCGGCGGTGTGCGACGTGCTGGTCGCTGCCGAGGGCATGAACTTCTGCCTGAGCGAGGCCAAGCTCGGGCTGCTGCCGGCGACCATCGCGCCCTATGTGGTGAAGGCGCTGGGCGAGCAGGCGGCGCGCCGCTATTTCGTCAGCGCAGAGCGCTTCGATGCGGCCACCGCGAAGGCGCTGGGCTTCGTGCACGAGGTGGCCGCGGCCGACGCGCTCGACGCCAAGGTCGACGAGATCGTTGCCGCGATCGTCGCCAACGGCCCGGCCGCCGTGAAGGCGTGCAAGCAGCTGGTGAAGGACGTGGCCGCGCGGCCGATCACGGCCGAGCTGCGCGCCGACACCGCGCGCCGCATCGCCGACATCCGCGCCAGCGACGAAGGCAAGGAAGGCGTGCAGAGCTTCCTCGCCAAGCGCAAACCGACTTGGCTGCCCTGAAGGATCAAGCGATGCAGCTCGACACCGCCCATCTGCTCGCACTGGCCGCCGCGCTCGGCTGGGCCAGCGGCCTGCGGCTGTATGCGGTGCTGTTTCTCACCGGGCTCGCCGGCTACCTCGGCTGGGTCGAGCTGCCCGCGGGGTTGCAGGTGCTGCAGCAGCCGCTGGTGCTGGCGGCGAGCGGCGCGATGCTGCTGATCGAGTTCCTCGCCGACAAGATCCCGCTCGTCGACTCGCTGTGGGATGCGCTGCACACGCTGATCCGCATCCCGGCCGGCGCCGCCCTGGCCGCCGCGGTGTTCGGCGGCGACAACGCCACCTGGGCCACGATCGCCGCGCTGATGGGCGGCGCTCTGGCCGCCACCAGCCACACGGCGAAGGCGACGGCGCGCGCCGCGATCAACACCTCGCCCGAGCCGTTCTCGAACATCGCCGCGTCGCTGGCCGGCGATGCGCTGGTGCCGCTGATGCTGTGGCTGGCGTGGACGCATCCGTTGATCTTCAGCGTGCTGCTGCTGCTCGCGCTGGCCCTGATGGTCTGGCTGATCCACAACCTGTGGCGCTTCGTGCGCGCGCTGTGGAACCGGCGCCCGATGAATTGGAGAAGAACGCATGTTCACTAAGGTCCTGATCGCCAACCGGGGTGAGATCGCCTGCCGCGTGGCCGCCACGTGCCGCCGCCTCGGCGTGCGCACGGTCGCCGTCTATTCCGACGCCGACGCGCGCGCGCAGCATGTGGCCGCGTGCGACGAGGCGGTGCACATCGGCGGCAGCTCGCCGCGCGAGAGCTACCTGCGCTACGAGCGCATCATCGAAGCGGCCCAGGCGACCGGCGCGCAGGCCATCCACCCGGGCTACGGGTTCTTGAGCGAGAACGAGGAGTTCGCGCGGGCCTGCGCCGCTGTGGGCATCGCCTTCATCGGCCCGCCGCCGTCAGCGATCCAGGCCATGGGGCTGAAGGCGGAGTCCAAGCGCTTGATGGAGCAGGCCGGCGTGCCGCTGGTGCCCGGCTACCACGGCGCCGGGCAGGACCCGGCGCTGCTGCGCTCCGAAGCCACGCGCATCGGCTATCCGGTGCTCATCAAGGCCAGCGCCGGCGGTGGCGGCAAGGGCATGCGTGCGGTGAACGCAGCCGCCGAGTTCGATGCCGCGCTCGCGTCGTGCAAGCGCGAGGCGATCAACAGCTTCGGCGACGACGCGGTGCTGATCGAGCGCTATGTGCAAAAGCCGCGGCACATCGAGATCCAGGTGTTCGGCGACAGCCACGGCAACTGCGTGTACCTGTTCGAGCGCGATTGCTCGGTGCAGCGCCGCCACCAGAAGGTGCTGGAAGAGGCGCCGGCGCCGGGCATGACCGCGGAGCGCCGCGCCGAGATGGGCGCCGCCGCGGTGGCCGCGGCCAAGGCGGTGGGCTATGTGGGCGCCGGCACGGTGGAGTTCATCGCCGAGCAGGACGGGCGCTTCTACTTCATGGAGATGAACACGCGGCTGCAGGTCGAGCACCCGGTGACGGAAGCGATCACCGGGCAGGACCTGGTCGAGTGGCAACTGCGCGTGGCGGCCGGCGAGCCGCTGCCGCTGAAGCAGGAGGATCTGAAAATCCACGGCCATGCCATCGAGGCGCGCATCTGTGCCGAGAACCCGGAGGCCAACTTCCTGCCCGCGACCGGCACGCTCGACGTGCTGCGCTGGCCCGAAGAGCACGTGGCCTTCCGCCGCAATGTCGATGCCGAGCCCTTCCACATTCCGGCTTCCGTGCGCATCGATGCCGGCGTGCGCGAGGGCGATGCGATCAGCCCGTTCTACGACTCGATGATCGCCAAGCTGATCGTCTGGGGCGAGACGCGCGCACAGGCGCTGGCGCGGCTCGATGACGCGCTGGCGCGCACGCACATCGTCGGCCCGCACACCAATGCGAGCTTCCTGCGCCGCGTGGCGGCCAGCCATTCATTCGCGCAGGCTGACCTCGACACCGCGCTGATCGAGCGCGAGCGCGCGGTGCTGTTCGGCCAGCCCGGCCTGCCGCTGGAAGTGGCCGCGGCCGGCGTGATCGCGCATGCGCTGGATGCCGAGCGCGCGCTGGAGACGGCTGATCCGTGGAGCCGGCGCGACGGCTGGCGCCTGCACGGCGGCGCGCGTCGTCGCTTCGATCTGGACATCGGCGGCACGCACCACCCGGTGAACCTGGAGCGCGCGCACGACGGCGCGTTGACGGTGGTGATCGGCGAGCAGCGTTGGCCGCTGGTTGTGCATTCATCGCGCGGCGAGCGCCACGACGTGCTGCTGGGGCAGCGGCGCTGGTCGCTCACGGTGTGTGCCACCGGCGAGCGCGTCAGCGTGTTCGCCGCCGAAGGCTCGGCGTCGGTGCTGGAGTACGACGTCATCGCGCACGCCGGCGAGGGCGCGGCCGAAGGCGGGCGGCTGACGGCGCCGATGCCCGGCAAGCTGATCGCCTTCCTCGCGGAGCCCGGCCAGTTGGTGACGCAGGGCCAGCCGCTGGCGGTGATGGAGGCGATGAAGATGGAGCACACCATCACGTCGCCGCGCGACGGCACGGTGGCCGAATTGCTTTACGCAGTGGGCGACCAGGTGACCGAAGGCGGCGAGCTGCTGCGGCTCCAGGAGTAGATTCGCATCATGTTGTCCACCCATGTGACCCTCGTCGACGTCGGCCCGCGTGACGGGCTGCAGAACGAGAAGCAGACCGTCGCCACCGATCACAAGGTGGAGCTCGTGCACCGCTTGCAGGCCGCAGGGCTGCGCGAGATCGAGGTCACCAGCTTCGTCAGCCCGAAATGGGTGCCGCAGATGGCCGACAACGCCGCGGTGATGGCGGGCGTCGAGCGCCGCCCCGGCGTGCGCTACTCGGTGCTGGTGCCCAATATGCAAGGCCTGCAGGCCGCGCTGCCGACGCGGCCCGACGAGGTGGTGGTGTTCGGCGCCGCCAGCGAGGCCTTCAGCCAGCGCAACATCAACTGCAGCATTGCCGAGAGCATCGAGCGCTTTCGCCCGGTGGTGGCTGCGGCGCATGAGGCCAACCTGAAGGTGCGCGGCGCGATTTCGTGCGCGCTCGGCTGCCCGTACCAGGGCGAAGTCAGCGCCGACGAGGTCGAGCGCGTGGTCCAGCTGATGAAGGACATCGGCGTCGACCACTGCGGCGTGGCCGACACCATCGGCGTCGGCACGCCCAAGCGCGTACAGGCGGTGATGGAGCGCGCGCTGAAGCACTACCCGCTGGTCGAGGTCAGCGGCCATTTCCACGACACCTACGGCCAGGCCCTGGCCAACATCTACGCCTGCCTGGAGCTGGGCATCCACACCTTCGACGCCAGCATCGCCGGCCTCGGCGGCTGCCCCTACGCGAAGGGCGCGACCGGCAACGTGGCGACCGAGGACGTGGTGTTCATGCTCAACGGCCTGGACATCGACACCGGCATCGACCTGAATGCCCTCGTCGATGCCGGCGCCTTCATCTCCGAGGTGCTGGGGCGCGCGCCGGTGTCGCGCGCCGGCAAGGCCTTGCTCGCCAAGCGCGCCGCATGAACATCGAAGCATTGCCCGAAGGCTTTCAACGCGTCACGCGGGCGCTCGCCGAGCTGGGACACGAACACGCCCCGCTGTGGCTCGATGTTTCGGCCCGCACCTCGCAGGAGGCGGCCGATGCACTCGGCGTGCAGGTCGGGCAGATCGCCAAGAGCGTGATCTTCCGCCGCAAGAGCGACGATGCCGCGGTGCTCGTGGTCACCTCCGGCGACCGCCGCGTCGACGAGAAAAAGGTGGCCGCGATCGCCGGCCGCTTAAGCCGCGCCGACGCCGATTTCGTCAAGGCCAGCACCGGCTTCTCGATCGGCGGCGTGTCGCCGGTGGCGCACGCGACGCCGGCCTTCACCCTGATCGACCGCGAGCTGTTCCGCTTCGACGAGATCTGGGCCGCGGCCGGCCACCCCAACGGCGTGTTCCGCCTGTCGCCCGGCGATCTCGAGCGGTTGACCGGCGCGCCGGTAGCCGACGTGGTGCAGAGCGTATGACAACGAGCGCGCCCGTCGCCAGCCCGTGCACCAGCGTGTGCAAGCTCGACCCGCGCACCGGCTGGTGCGAAGGCTGCTGGCGCACGCTCGACGAGATCGCTGCCTGGTCGACGATGAGCGATGCCGACAAGCGCACGGTGTGGGCGCAGCTCAGACAACGGCGCGAGCAGCAACGCCAAGAGAAGCCGGCATGAAGCGCATCGCCTTCCACTTCGACCTCATCTCCCCCTACAGCTACCTCGCCTTCGAGCGCCTGCCCGAAGCGCTGGCCGGCTGCTCCTACGTGGTCGACTATCGGCCGGTGCTGTTCGCCGGGCTGCTGAAGCACTGGGGGCAGAAGGGGCCGGCGGAGATCGAGCCCAAGCGCGCGTGGACCTTCCGCCAGATCCACTGGCTGGCGCACGCGCACGG
>VBDL01000850.1 GCA_005884255.1 Betaproteobacteria bacterium
TGGCAGTGACGAACAGGTCGCCGATGCGGAACTGGTCCTGCACCTTGTAGCGCCAGCTGTCGCCGACGCGCGGCAGCGTGGCCGGCGCCGCGGCCACCGTGGGCGCTGGGGAGGGCGCGCTGAACGCCGCGATGCGAGTCTGTGCCAGCGCGACGAAGCGGCCGCGCGGGTACTGGCGCAAATACGCACGGTACTCGTCGGCGCGCTGCGCGGCCTGGATGCTGTTCCAGAACGCCAGCTCGCCGGCGGCCTCGACGTCGGCCGCGGCCTGCGCCGGCGCCACCGAGCCCGGCACGAAGGCGAACTCGCCCTGCAGCGACGAGCTCTCCCACGGCACCTGCTGCGCCTTGGTGTCGCGCACCACGGCCTCGCGCACGCGCTTGAACACATGCTCCACCGGCAGGCCCGGCGTCAGCAGTTGCCGGGCCAGTTGCTCGGCATAGAGGCTGTTGGCGCCGCCACCCGAGTCGGCGGCCAGCTTGCCCGGCGCGGTGGCGAAGGGGCGAAGGGGTTGTTGCGGCAGGCGTCGAGGATGACGATGTTGACGCGGCTGCGCGCATGCGACATGCGGCCGAGGATGAAGCTCAGGTCCATGCCGGAGATCGGGATCTCGTCTTCGCTGCGGATGTCGGCATCCACCGGCATCAGGTAGTTGTGGTCACGCAGCTGCAGCCCGTGGCCGGCGTAGTACAGCACCGCGATGGTGTTCTCGTTGAGCCGCTGGCCGAACTCGCGCAGCGAATTGAGCAGCGCGGTGCGATCGAGG
>VBDL01000183.1 GCA_005884255.1 Betaproteobacteria bacterium
CAGCGAGAAGCCCTGCGCCGCACTCTCGCGCACGCCGGACGTCGCGCGCGTCTCATCGATGCGCAGCAGCAGCTGCCCGGCCTCCACGACCTGGCCTTCCTTGACGAGGATCTCGGCCACCACGCCGCCGTCCAGCGACTGCACGACCTGCAGCTGGCGTGACGGGATCACACGTGCATCGCCGCGCGTGACTTCCTCGACGTGCGCCAGTGCGCTCCACACGATCAGCAGCACGACGACGATCACCGCGCCGCGCACGATCTTCTGCGCCCGGTGCGTGCGCTCGCGCGACAGCAACTCGTCGGCCTCGAGCTCGAAGGCCTGCGGTTCGAACGTGGGTTCCTGCGTGTCGCGCGTTGCGGGGCCGAGCAGCCGGTCTGTCACCGGCTGCAAGGTGGTGGCAATTCGCTGCAGTGGGTACTTCATCACGCGGCTTTCGCAACGCGGCCGCTTTGCAGCGCGGCCATGATGGTGTCGCGCGGGCCGTCGGCGACGATCTTGCCGCCGTCGACGACGATGGCGCGGCCCACCAGCTGCAGCAGCGAGGTGCGGTGCGTGACCAGCAGCACCGTCTTGTGGTGTGCATAGGCGCCGACGCGCGCGGTGATGTGCGCCTCGGTGGAGAAGTCCATCGCGCTGGTCGGCTCATCGAGCATCAGCAGCGGCGCGTTGTGCAGCACCGCACGCGCCAGGCCCACCGCCTGCCGCTGGCCGCCCGACAGCGACTCGCCGCGCTCGCCCACCGGCATGTCGAAGCCGCGTGGATGGCGGTTGACGAACTCGGCAAGGCCGGCCAGCTCGGCGGCGGCGACCACCGCCGAGTCGTCGGCGTACGGCAGGCCGAAGGCGATGTTGTCGCGCAGGCTGCCGTAGAACAGCATCACGTCCTGCGACACGTAGCCTTGGTTGCGCCGCACGTCGGCCGGATCGAGCTGGCGCAGGTCGACGCCGTCGAGCAGCACATGGTCGACTTGCCCGAGCCCACGCGGCCGATCAGCGCCACCTTCTCGCCGGCGTGGATCTTGAAGCTCACGCCATCGAGTGCGACATCGTCGCGGCCCGGGTAGGCGAAGCGCACGTTGCGGAACTCGATGTCGCCCTTGAACTCGCGGCGCTGGATGAATCCGGGCGCGCCGCTTTCGGCCGACGGGCGCTCCACCGGCTTGTCCATGATCTTGTCGAGCGACTCGAGCGCCGTGCGCGCCGCCTGGTACTGCATCATCAGCCCGACCACCTGGCCCGCCGGCGCCAGTGCGCGCCCGGCGAGCATGCTGGCCGCGATCAAGGCGCCCATCGTCAGCTCGCGCTGGCCGATCAGGTACACGCCGATCAGCACCACCGACACGCTGACCAGCTGCGTCAGCCACGACGTGCCGTACAAGGCATTCGACGACAGCGACCGCATGCGCACGTTCATGCGCGCGAGGAAGGCATTCGTGCGCTCCCACTTGGCCTGGATCACGCCTTCCGCACCGAGCGTCTTGATCGTCTCGATGCCGATGAGGCTCTCCACCAAGGTCGCATTGCGTTGCGCGCTGGCCTTGTAGGTGGTCTCCGACAGCGCATGCAGCCGCTGCTGCAGCACGCTGCCGACGATGAGGATCGCGACCCCGGCCACCACCACCGGCAGCGCCAGCCATGGCGAGATCCACGCCATCACCAGCAGGAAGAGGACAGCGAACGGCAGGTCGATCAGCGCGGTGACGGTGCCCGACGCGATGAAGTCGCGCACCTGCTCGAAGCCGCGCAGGTTGCTCGCGAACGAGCCCACCGATTCCGGCCGGTGCTCCAGCCGCAGACCCAGCACCTTCTCCATCAGCGTGGCCGAGATCTGCACGTCGACGCGCGCGCTGGCCTCGTCGACGAAGCGGCTGCGCAGCGAGCGCAGGAACAGGTCGGCGCACAGCACCAGCACCACCCCGACGGCCAGCGCCCACAGCGTCTCGATCGCGTTGTTCGGCACCACACGGTCGTAGACGTTCATCGAGAACATCGGGAAGGCGAGCGCGAAGATGTTGACCAGCGCCGCGGCCCACAGCACGTCGCGATAGACGTAGCGCTGCCCGAAGATCGCGCCCCAGAACCAGTGCGTGCCGCGGGTGCGGCGGACTTCCGGCGTGCGCTCGTCGAAGCGGAAGAGCGGCCGCACGAACAGGGCCACGCCGGTGTAGCACGCATCGAGATCGGCGCGCGCCAGGCTCACCGAGCCCTGGCCGGTCTCGGGCAGCAGCACGCGCGCGGCGCCGGTGGCATCCCAGCCGAGCAGCACGCAGGCGCGCTGGTCCTTCAGCACGAGGATGGCGGGCAGGGCCGCGCTGTCGATGCGCGTGAGCGGCAGGCGCTGCAGTCGCGCGGCCATGCCGGCGCGTGCGGCGGCGCGCTCGGCCAGCTCCAGGTTCAGTCGCCCGCCGACCAGCGGCAGGCCGGCGGAGATCGACGCGCGCGACGCGGCATGGCCCTGCAAGCGGCACACCTCGACCAGGCAATCGAGCAGCGGATCCGGATGGATCAGGTCTTCGCGCAGGCGCGAACCGGCCGCGAGTTCGGCATGGACCTGTGGCGGCGTCTGGCTCATCGTCATCCGATATCGGCGCAATGCACGCCGAATTGACCCCGGCGCTTGTCTTCAAAATAGCGGCGCAGTGTTTCTCTCACGGTGCGAAAGGCGAGTTGCTCCCACGGAATCTCGTCCTCGCGGAACAGGCGTGCCTCGATCGTCTCGGGGCCGGGCGCGAACTCGGTGTCTTTCAAGCTGGCGAGATAGAACAGATGCACCTGCCCGATCTGCACGACATTGAGCAGCGTGAACAACGGGCCGAGTTCGATGTGCGCACCGGCCTCTTCATCCGTTTCGCGCATCGCACCGGCGGCGGTGGTCTCGCCGAGCTCCATGAAGCCAGCGGGCAGCGTCCACATGCCGCGGCGCGGCTCGATGTTGCGCAGGCACAGCAGCACCTGGTCGTTCCACACCGGCACCGTGCCAACCACGTTGATCGGGTTCTCGTAGTGCACCATCGCACACGACGGGCATACCGCGCGCTCCCGGTTGTCTTCAGGCGGGATGACGTAGCGAACTTCGCTGCCGCAGGCCTTGCAGTGCCGGATCCTGGGGCGCGCGGAGAGAAGCATCCGGCGAGTTTAGCGTGGCATCATCGATGGATCGGTCGCCGCCGGGCCGCCCCAAGGCGACGACGCCCCTCGGGGGCCGACGCCATAGGCGTCTTGGGGCGAACAATCACCATGGAGACCTCGATGAGCCTCGTGTTCCAAGCCCTGCCGCGACCCACCGTGCCGGTCGCGGGCGGCGGCCTTTTCCCCGTGCACCGCATCTACTGCGTCGGTCGCAATTACGAAGAACATGCGAAGGAGATGGGCTTCACCGGCCGCGAGCCACCGTTCTTCTTCATGAAGCCGGCCGATGCCGTGCTGCCGGTGGCCGATGGCGAGACCGGCGCGATGAACTACCCGAGCCTCACGCAGAACCTGCACCACGAGTTGGAGCTGGTGGTGGCCATCGGCCTGCCGCCAAGCACATCTGGGGCTATGCGATCGGGCTCGACATGACTCGGCGCGACTTGCAGAACGAGATGAAGAAGCAGGGCCGCCCGTGGTGCATCGGCAAGGGCTTCGACGAGGCGGCGCCGATCGGGCCGATCCATGCGAAGTCGCACACCGGCGAGATCAACAGCGGGCGCATCACGCTGAAGGTCAACGGCCAGGTGCGCCAGGACAGCGACATCAGCAAGCTGATCTGGAATGTGGCCGAGACCATCGAACACCTGTCGGCCGCGTGGACGCTGCAGCCCGGGGACCTGATCTTCACCGGCACGCCCGAGGGCGTGGCCGCCGTCGGGCCGGGCGACGTGATGGAAGGCTCGATCGAGGGCCTCGGCGCGCTGCGCGTTGCGGTGAGGTAAGGCGGAGATGTCGGGCATGGAGCTCTACAACTACTTCCGCTCGTCGGCCTCGTTTCGGGTGCGCATCGCGCTCGCGCTCAAGGGCCTGGACTACGACTACCGGCCGGTGTCACTGGTGAAGAACGAGCAGTTCAACGAGTCCTACGCGTCGGTGTCGGCGGCGCGTCTGGTGCCGCTGCTGCGCGATGGCGACAAGCTGCTGACGCAGTCGCTGGCCATCATCGAGTACCTCGACGAGACGTACCCCGAGCCGCCGCTGCTGCCCCGCGATCCCATCGGCCGGGCGCGCGTGCGCTCGCTGGCGCTGGACATCGCCTGCGAGATCCATCCGCTGAACAACCTGCGCGTGCTGCGCTACCTGGTGCACGACCTGAAGCTCAGCGAGGATGACAAGAACCGCTGGTACAAGCACTGGGTCGAGACCGGGCTGGAGACGGTGGAGCGCCAGCTCCGAGACCCAGCCACCGGCCGCTATTGCCATGGCGACACGCCGACGCTGGCCGATTGCGCGCTCGTGCCGCAGATCTTCAATGCCCAGCGCTTCGACTGCCGGCTCGAGCATGTGCCTACCGTGATGCGGGTGTTCGAGGCCTGTATGCAGCACTCGGCCTTCCAGGGCGCGCAACCTTCGGCCTGCCCCGATGCATCCTGACTGGCTGCTCCCCGAGCCGCTCGCGCCGCATGTCGGCGCGGTGATGAGCTCGCGCGAGGGGGGCTGCAGCGCGGCGCCGTTCAACTGGCTGAACCTGGGCGCATTCGTCGGCGACGATGACGAGGCGGTGCGCCGCAACCGCGAGACCTTCACGCGGGCGATCGGCGCATCACCGGTGTTCCTCAAACAGGTGCACGGCACGCAAGTGGTGCGTCTGACGACAGCCGATGCACTGCCTGGCGCACCGCTGCACGAGGCGGACGCCAGCGTCACGTCAGAGACCGGCGTCGCCTGCATCGTGCTGGTGGCCGACTGCTTGCCGGTGCTGCTGGCCGCGCCCCATGGGCGCGCTGTGGCCGCGGCGCACGCAGGCTGGCGTGGCCTGGCCGGCGGTGTCGTCGAGCGCACGCTCAGTGAGCTGTGCGAAGCCGGCGCGTGCGCACCGGAGGAGGTCCATGCCTGGCTGGGCGCCTGCATCGGACCGCGCCGCTTCGAGGTGGGACGCGATGTGCTGCAGGCCTTCGGCATCGACCCGGCTCACCCCGATCCGTTGCGCTTCACGCCGGCGCTCACGGCCGGCGACACGCCGAAGTGGTTCGCCCATCTGGCACAGCTGGCGCGCGATCGCCTGGCCCGAGCCGGCGTCGTGCGCATCACCGGCGGCCGCTGGTGCACCGTCGAAGACGCGTCACGCTTCTTCTCGTTTCGCCGCGACCGCGTCACCGGCCGCATGGCCGCCGCTGTCTGGATCCATCTCTGAACGCTCCTCGCACGCGGCTTGCTTCTCTGCCTCACGCCGCGCCCGGCGGCGACCGGGCGTTCCCATGATGTAGAGCACGATCGACAACGGCAGCACACCGTACAGCACGAAGGTGATGACCGCACCGAGCACGCTGCCTTGCGGGCTGATTGCCTCGGCCAGCGCCATCATCAGCACCACATACATCCAGGCGATGGCGACGAGCATCACGACAAATTATCTTTCATCACATGAAAATGACAGTCATAATGCGGTAAGCTAACGAGCGTACAACGCCAACTGCGTCACGCAACGATAGCGCGTCGCAACAACAGCGATCCCTCACGAGGAGACAACGTGACAGCCAAGTCGGCCCCCGTTCTGGACGAGCTCAGCCAAAGCGCCAACGCCTACGGCTCGGCGATGGGCGAGACCTGGAAATCCATGGCCGCGCTGAGCTTGCCGATCCCGGCTTTGTCCGCGCTGCAGAGCGAATACCTGCAGCAGGCCACGCAGCTGTGGAACGACTCGCTGCAGCGCGTCGGCAGCGACAAGCCCAACGGCCAGACTCCGGGCCACCGTCTGCATGACCGCCGCTTCGCCGGCGAGGAGTGGGCGCAGAACCCGGGAGCTGCCTTCATGGCGCAGCTGTACCTGCTCAATGCGCGCACCTTGCTGCAGATGGCCGAATCCATCGAGGGCGACGAGAAGGTGCGCCAGCGCATCCGCTTCGCCGTGCAGCAGTGGGTCGAAGCCGCCAGCCCGAGCAACTACCTCGCGTTCAACCCCGAAGCGCAGCACAAGGCGCTGGAAACGCGCGGCAAGAGCATCACGCAAGGCTTGCTGCATCTGTGGCACGACGTGCAGCAAGGCCATGTGTCGCAGACCGACGAGAGCATGTTCGAGGTGGGTCGCAACGTGGCCACCACCGCGGGCAGCGTGGTGTTCGAGAACGAGCTGTTCCAGCTCATCGAGTACAAGCCGCTGACCGACACCGTGCACGAGCGGCCGCTGCTGATCGTGCCGCCGTGCATCAACAAGTACTACATCCTCGACCTGCAGCCCGACAACTCGCTGATCCGCTACGCCGTGCAGCAAGGGCATCGCACGTTCGTCGTCAGCTGGCGCAACCCGGATGAGAGCGTCGCCGCCAAGACCTGGGACGACTACATCGAAGACGCCGCGATCCGCGCGATCGGCATCGTGCAGCAGATCAGCGGCAGCGAGCAGATCAACACGCTGGGCTTCTGCATCGGCGGCACCATCCTTGCCACCGCACTGGCGGTGCTTGCCGCGCGCGGCGAGGAGCCGGCGGCCAGCGTCACGCTGCTGACCACCTTCCTCGACTTCGACAACACCGGCGTCATCGACGTCTTCGTCGACGAGCCGGCCGTGCAGTCGTTCGAGCTCAACATCGGCGGGCACTCGCCCAACGGCCCGGGCCTGCTGAAAGGCCAGCAGTTGGCCACCACCTTCAGCTTCCTGCGGCCCAACGACCTGGTGTGGAACTACGTCGTCGGCAACTACCTGAAGGGTGAGGCGCCGCCGCCGTTCGACCTGCTGTACTGGAACGCCGATTCCACCAACGTGCCGGGGCCGATGTTCTGCTGGTACGTGCGCAACACTTATCTGGAGAACAAGCTGAAGACCCCCGGCGCGCTCACCGTGTGCGGCCAGCCGCTCGACCTCGGCAAGGTGAAGGCGCCGGCCTTCGTCTACGGCTCGCGCGAGGATCACATCGTGCCCTGGGACTCGGCCTACGCGAGCACACGCGTGCTCGGTGGCAAGAAGCGCTTCGTGCTCGGCGCCTCCGGCCACATCGCCGGCGTGATCAACCCGCCGGCCAAGCGCAAGCGCAGCCACTGGACCAACGACAAGCTGCCCGCCACCGCCGCGAAGTGGTTCGAAGGCGCAGAGGAACACGCAGGTAGCTGGTGGACCGAGTGGTCCGACTGGCTCAAGCCCCACGCGGGCCAGCAGATTGCTGCTCCCGCGTCACCCGGGAATCGCCGCTACAAGCCGATCGAGCCGGCGCCGGGGCGCTACGTGAAGCAGAAGGCCTGACCCATTCACTCGTCGTCATCAAGGAGACCGCCATGACCACCGACATCGTCATCGTCGCCGCAGCCCGCACTGGCGTGGGCAAGTTCGGCGGCACGCTCGCCAAGACCCCCGCTGCGGAACTCGGCGCCATCGTCATCAAGGCCTTGCTCGAGCGCGCTCATCTGAGCGGCGAGCAGATCAGCGAAGTCATCCTCGGCCAGGTGCTGCAGGCGGGCTGCGGGCAGAACCCGGCGCGCCAGGCCGTCATCAAGTCGGGCCTGCCGCAAAGCGTGCCCGCGATGACCATCAACAAGGTCTGCGGCTCGGGCCTGAAAGCGGTGATGCTGGCCGCGCAGGCGATCCGCGACGGCGACTCCGACATCGTCATTGCCGGTGGGCAAGAAAGCATGAGCCTGGCGCCGCACGTGCTGCTCGGCTCGCGCGACGGCCAGCGCATGGGCGACTGGAAGATGGTCGACTCGATGATCACCGACGGCCTGTGGGACGTCTACAACCAGTACCACATGGGCATCACGGCCGAGAACGTGGCCAAGAAGTACGGGGTCACGCGCGAGCAGCAGGATGCGCTGGCACTGGCCAGCCAGCAGAAGGCGGCCGCCGCGCAGGAGGCCGGCAAGTTCAAGGACGAGATCGTCGGCGTCAGCATCCCGCAGAAGAAGGGCGACCCGCTCGTCTTCGACAGCGACGAGTTCATCAACAAGAAGACCAGCGCCGAAGCGCTGGCGGGCCTGCGCCCCGCGTTCGACAAGGCGGGCAGCGTGACCGCGGGCAATGCGTCGGGCCTGAACGACGGCGCCGCTGCGGTGGTGGTGATGAGCGCGCAGCGCGCGCAGGCGCTGGGCCTGAAGCCGCTGGCGCGCATCGCGAGCTATGCGTCGGCCGCGGTCGACCCCGCCTACATGGGCATGGGGCCGGTGCCCGCGGCGCGCAAGGCGCTGGAGCGCGCCGGCTGGAAACCGGCTGACCTGGATCTGCTGGAGATCAACGAGGCCTTCGCCGCGCAGGCCTGCGCGGTGCACAGCGAGATGGGTTGGGACACGAGCAAGGTCAACGTCAATGGCGGCGCCATCGCCATCGGCCACCCGATCGGCGCATCGGGCTGCCGCATCCTGGTGACGCTGCTGCACGAGATGCAGCGCCGCAACAGCAAGCGTGGTATCGCGTCGCTGTGCATCGGTGGCGGCATGGGCGTGGCGCTGACGGTCGAGCGCTGATCACCACGCAGTATCCAAGGCCGTTGCGTGACGCGCAGGCCCGGACTTTCCCGGGCTTCGCAACGCTGACGCAACGGCCATAGTGAACGGAT
>VBDL01000188.1 GCA_005884255.1 Betaproteobacteria bacterium
CTTCGTGATGTTCATGTTCCACCCGGCGTTCGGTGTCGTCGCGGTGCTGTCGGCCCTGGTGCTGGTGGCGCTGACGGTGTGGGGCGAGGCCGCGACGAAGGCGGATCTCGACAAGGCCACGCAGCTCGGCAACGAGACGGCGCAGCAGACGCAGCACCACCTCCGCAATGCCGAGGCGGTGGCGGCGATGGGCATGCTGCCCAGCCTGGGCGGGCGCTGGCAGCAGCAGCAGGCGGCCGTGCGCGCCCTGCAGGTCCGCTCGAGCCGGCGCGGCGGCATGATCGCGATGCTGTCGCGCGTGTTTCGCATGACGATCCAGTCGCTGATCCTCGGACTGGGGGCCTGGCTCGCGATCCACAAGGAGATCACGCCCGGGCTGCTCATCGCCGGTTCCATCCTGCTGGGCCGCGCACTCTCGCCGCTGGACCTGATGATCTCCGGGTGGCGCGGCTTCGTCGCGGCGCGCGCGGCGTTCCGGCGCCTGGACGCGCTGCTGGGCATGACCGCCGCAGGCGACGCGTCGATGGAACTGCCGTCGCCGGCCGGCGAGCTGAGGCTGGAGAAGGCCACCATCACGCCGCCCGGGGCGCCCGCGCCGGTGCTAAAGGGGCTCAACATGGACATTCCGACGGGCACGCTGCTGGGCGTCATCGGCCCGAGCGGCGCCGGCAAGTCGACCTTTGCCCGCGCGGTGCTCGGCCTGTACGCGCCCGTCACCGGAAGCGTGCGGCTCGACGGCGCCGACGTGTCGCAGTGGGAACGCGAGCGCCTGGGGCCGCACGTGGGCTACCTGCCGCAGGACGTGGAACTGCTGGACGGCACGGTGAGCGAGAACATCGCCCGCTTCGGGCCGGTGCAGGCCGACGCCGTCGTCCAAGCCGCCCACGCCGCGGGCGTGCACGACCTGATCCTGCGCCTGCCCGAGGGCTATGACACGCCGCTGGTCAACAACGCGGGGATGCTGTCCGCCGGCCAGCGGCAGCGGATCGCACTGGCGCGAGCCCTGTACGGAGACCCTCGGCTGATTGTGCTGGACGAGCCCAACGCCAACCTCGATCAGGAGGGC
Organism: Betaproteobacteria bacterium; assembly: GCA_005884255.1. Taxonomy (GTDB): domain Bacteria; phylum Pseudomonadota; class Gammaproteobacteria; order Burkholderiales; family Burkholderiaceae_C; genus VBDL01. The sequence continues at coordinate 1,067 of VBDL01000188.1, forward strand.
GAGGCCGCGCTGGCGGAGACGCTGCGCGCACTGAAGGAGCAGGGCCGCACGGTCGTCTTCATCACGCATCGCTCCTCGCTGCTGGAGCATGCCGATCGCATCGCCCTGCTGGTGGACGGCCAGCTGGCGCGCTTCGGCCCGCGCGACACGGTGCTGGCCAGTCTGCGCGCGCCGGTGGCCAGCCTCGGCGCCCCGTCCGGCGGGCCTGGACGCGTGGCCGTCGCGGGCGGTTGATCAGGGCAAGGGGAAAACGATGACACCCGACCGCTCCGTCAGCACGTCAGACCTGGCCGACGACCGTCGCTTCCGGCGCTGGGGCGTGGGCATCGTCGCCGCGGTCTTCGCCGGCTTGGGCGTGTGGTCGGCGACCGCGCCACTCAGCAGCGCGGCGCTGGCGCCGGGCGTCATCACCGTGGAGAACTATCGCAAGACGGTGCAGCACCTGGAAGGCGGCATCGTGAAGGCCATCCACGTGCACGACGGCGACGTGGTGGACCGCGGCCAGGTGCTGGTGACGCTGGACGACACGCAGGCAAGGGCACAGTTCGAGGTGCAGCGCGGGCAGTTCTTCATGACTGCGGCACGCGAGGCGCGGCTGATCGCCCAGCGCGACGGTCTGCCCGCTGTGCGTTATCCCAAGGTCCTTCTGGCCAGCGCATCGGACGGGCGCGCGCGCGACGCGATGCGTGTGCAGGACGAGACCTTCCAGGCGCGCCGCCACGCGCAGCTGGGCGAGACCGGCCTGTACGAGCGGCAGATCGAGCAGCTGCAGGCCAAGGCGCGCGGATTGCGCGCGCAGCTGGAGAGCCAGGATCGCCTCGCCGGCTCGTTCCGCAGCGAGCTCGATGACGTGGAGTCGCTGCTCAAGGACGGCTATGCCGAGAAGCAGAAGGCGCGCGAGCTGGAGCGCAGCCTGGCGCAGGCGCAGGGACAGCGCGGCCAGATCGCAGCCGACATCGCCGCCGCCGAGCTGCAGGTCGCCGAGACGCGCCAGAAGATCGTGCAGCTCAACAAGGAACTGCAGCGCGACGTGGCCAAGGAGCTCACCGACGTGCAGTCCGAGCTGTTCGGACTGCGCGACAAGCTGGTTTCGCTGCAGGCGACGCTGGACCGCACGGTGCTGCGCACGCCGGAGCCCGGCACCGTGCTGTCGCTGGCGGTGCACACCATCGGCGCCGTCGTGCCGCCTGGCGGCCGCTTGATGGACATCGTGCCGCAGAAGGAACGCCTGGTCGTGGAGGCGCAGGTCTCGCCGCTGGACGTCGACCGCGTGCGCGTCGGGCAGAGCGCGGAAATCCGCTTCCCCTCGTTCCGCACGCGCGACACGCCGAAGATCGAGGGCCGGCTCGTGTCGTTGTCCGCCGACCGCATCACCGACGAGAAGGAGAAGGCTGCGTACTACCTGGCGCGCGTCGAAGTGTCGCCGCAAGGCCTGAAGGATCTGGCCAGCCTGCACCTCGATCTCGTTCCCGGGATGCCAGCCGAGGTCCTGATCCGCACGGGCAGCCGCACTCCGCTGCAATACCTGCTGGACCCGCTGCGCAACGCCGTGGCACGCTCATTCACCGAGAAATGACGTCGCGCACCGGAGCGGCCCGCCTGGCCCTGTGGATCGCCGCGGTGCTCGGCCCGCTGTCTGCCTGGGGGCAGATCGCCGTGGGCCAGCTGGCGGATCTCTACCTCGAGGCGCTGAAAACCAACCCGGCGGTGACGGCGCAGGCCAGGGCGGTGGACCGAGCGCAGGCGCGCCACGACCAGGTCGCGAGCCGCCTGCTGCCGCAGGCGACGGCGAGCCTGAACGCTGCACACAACGACTTCCGCGGCGAGGGCACGCCGTCCGACCACTACGGCAGCCATCGCAACTCGCTGACCGTGCGGCAGGTGCTGTTGGATCGCGCCACGGTGCATCAGTCGCAGGCTGAGGAGCTGCACATCCAGCAGGCCCGCCAGGAACTGGAGGCCGGGCGCATGGAGCTCGCGGCCGAGGTGGTGGAAAAGGTGCTCGACGTGCTCGATGCCGCCGCCGACCTGCGCGTGCTGCGCGCCGAGAAGGAATCCGTCGCCAGCCAGCGCGCGCGCCTGCGGCGCATGGCGGAGCGCCAGTTGGCCAAGGTTACCGACCTGCTGGAGGCGGAGGCCTACTACGTCACGCTGCAGGCGCGCGAGATCGAGACGGACAACACGCTGCGCGTCGCGCTGGAGAAGCTGCGACAGCAGACCGGCGTGGAGGTGCAGGCCTTGCCCGCGCTGGGCGATTCGCTGCCGCAGGCCGAGGGTGACATGGAGGACTGGGTGCGCCGCGGCGTCCAGGCCAGTGCACGGCTGGCGGCCGCGCGCAGTGCATTGGAGGCGGAGCGCAGCGGGGTCTACAGTGCGCGCGCCCAGCATGCGCCGCAACTGGCCCTGCTGGCCACGCGCACCTGGTCAGACAGCGACTCCGACTCCCGTCGCAATCCGGCCTACAACGTGGCTTCGGTGGGCGTGCAGCTGAACATCTCGCTGTTCGAGGGTGGCCGCGTGGAGGGCGCAGTGCGCGAGGCGCTGGCGCGCGAGGCCATCGCGCGCGCGCAGTACGACGAAGCGCGGCGCGAGGTCGAGGTGCAGATCCGGACCGCCTGGCTGAAGTTGCAGGGCGGGCGCCAGCGCATCGATGCCGCGCAGCTGACCGTTCAGGCGCAGGAGAAGGCGCGCGACGCGCAGCAGCGCGGCTTTGAGCTGGGCGCCGTCACGGTGGTGGACGTGCTCGAGACGCAGCGTCGCCTGTTCCGCGCGCGCGCCGACCAGCAGCGCGTGCGCCACGACTACGTGCGCAGCCTGGCAGCGCTGCGCCGCCATGCGGGCATGCTGGATGCGGCCGAAATGCAGGCCATCGGCCGCTTGTTCAGCGGGCCGCCGCCCGCGCTGCGCTGACGTGCCGTCGGGCCGTGGCTCGCGTCAGCGGGTCACGGAGATGTTCTGCGACGCGCTGTTGCCCAGCGTGTCGGTGGCGCGCACCGTGATCACGTGCATGCCCCTGATCACCTTGCGCAGGTCCCACGAGACGCTGTAGGGCGCGGACGTGTCGCGCGCCAGCAGCACCGAGTCGACGTAGAACTCCACCTGTGCGACGCCGTCGCTGTCGCTGGCTGTCGCGGAGATGGTGGTGCTGCGCGCGCTCAGCACGGCGCCGTTGGCCGGACTGGTGATGGCCACCGTCGGCGGGAGGTTGGCCGAGTAGGCGACGTAGCTGGCGTGGACGTCGCCGCTATTGGCGACCGCGGCCTCGGCCGCCGTGGCAGTGATCGCGTACGTGCCGTCGGGCGTGCCGGCCGGCGCCGCCACGGTCCAGTTCGTGGTTGCCGTCGCGCCGGGTGCCAGTGCCACGCTCAGCGGGTTGAAGGCGCCCGCGAAGCCCGACGGCAGCGCCTGTGCCATGTTGAAGGTCGACGTGCCGCAGCCCGACGGATTGGTGTTCGTCACGCTGACTGTGTAGTTCAGGGACTTGCCCGCCGTGGTGCTCTGCGACGTTGGCGTGGCCACCAGCGTCGGCGCCGTGCGCGTGCAGGCGTAGTTGGAGAACGTCACGTCCACCGTTGCCGTGCCGCTGGACAGCGCCTGGTAAGCGATCTGGATGCCGTTGACCGAGTCGACGAAGCTCTGTCCCGGTGTCAGGCTGTTCAGCAGGTAGGTCTTCGTGGGCAGCGTGCCGCTCGCGCGGTGGATGCTCAGCGTGCCCTGATAGGTCGGCGCCAACCCCGCGTCGAGGTTCACCGGCTGGCGCAGGCTGACGTAGTAGTACTCAGTCGTGTCCGGCTTGGCCACGCGCAGCACCTGCGGTGTGCCGACTGCCGCGCCACCCGAAATGGTGGCCAGCGCGTAGGTGCCACCGCTGGTCACGTCCGCCAGTGCGCCGGCCGGCAGCCAGCCGGCCATCGCGCGATTGGCGCCGTTGTGGTCCACCAGCTGCGCGCCGCCCATCGGGTCGGAGCCGTCGCCGTATTCGTAGGTGAGTTCGTGGCTGAACACGCCGGTGGTGCCGCAGGCCTGCACCCACGACTGGTTGCCGGGCATGTAGGCCAGGCCGGACCAGCCGCAGGTGCTGTTGGGCGGCGTCACGTAGTTCACGCGCGTGTACTGCGACGGGTCGACGCCGGCCGCGCGCGCCGCGGCGTCCGCCGCCGACGCCCAGCCGGCGTAGTCGCAGGTCCCCGTGCTGGGGTAGGCGATAGTGAACGGCCCGATCGCCTGGCCGGAGAAGCTGACCAGGCCTTGCGACGATTCCTGGTAGTTGCGGTTCACAGTGGCGCCCGTCGCGCCGAAGAGGCGGCTGGCAATGTCCGCGGCGGTGCAGGTCAGCGCCTTGTCGCTGAAGTTCAGCAGGATCGACAGGGTGTTCTGGTTGCTCTGCACGACCCCGGTCGAGGCCGCGACCGTGCCCGACGACGTCGTGGTGGTGCTGCCGTCGGCTTGCAGCTGCTGCATCTGCCGGCGATCTACGAGCAGCAGGTTGTCGCCCACCCTCAGGGCGCTCATCGACAGCTTGCGGCCGGCCATCTTCTGCAGATCGCGCTGCGACCCTGCGCCGTCGGCCATGTAGACGTTGTCCGGCGCCGTGCCGTCCCGGCCCTGCAGCTTGAACCGGGCGGTCGACTTGCCATGCGCGAAGTCGTCGGAGACATGGAACAGGCCCTTGCCCTGCACATGCACTTCCTGTTCGACGTAGACGGCGGCTGCCGACGGCACGCGCGCGCGGATGGGCTGCGGAAGGATGCGTGCCGCGGCGACCCGCGGGTCCAGCTGCATCATCGCGACCAGCCACCGCTGGCGCGTCTGCGCGAGCTGCGTCAGCGGCCCCAAGGCCGCGGGCTTCTGCGTCGGCGACAGCTTCTCGTACTGCGACAGCGCCGCGAGGAACTGGTTGGTCGTGGTGACGAGCTGCTGATCGGTGGTCAGCGCCTCGCCGACATGGTGAGCGCTGGCCACGCTGCTCAGCACGGCTATCACGACAGGCAACAGGACTTGACGCGCGGCGCGGCGAGCCGCGAAGGCACGAGATTTCATGGACGACCCGCACGAGGTGTGAACAGTGTGTCTTTCGGACACGCCGGCGGACTCTATAGGCGCGTGTGCACCGCGAAAGGGGCCGTAAGCGGGGGCTTTCGCCGCCTTGTTACATGAGCGCGCCGGCGCCGCAGCGAGGCGACGAGGTGTCGCGCAAGGCCCGGCGACGCACGATTTGCAACAAGCGTTGCAGCTGGCGTCGCCCCATGCTCCCGTGCATCAGATCACGTTGCGCTCCACCAGCGGCTCGCGCCGCCACAGCCTTGCCGGCGACAGGGCCTCGATCTGCGCCGCCGGCCATTCGCCGGTCGCGAGGCGGGTGGCCAATGCGCGTCCCACCGCCGGCGCCTGCTGCATGCCGTGGCCGGAGAAGCCGCAGGCCAGGTGCAGCGTCGGCCAGCGCGGCAGCGGCCCAACCAGACCGTTGTGGTCGAACAGGTTCATCTCGTAGTAGCCGGCCCACGCGCCGGTGACTCGCAGTGCCTCGAAGGCAGGCACGCGTGCGGCGAGCGCGGGCCAGATGCGCTCGTCGAAGAGTGCATGGTCGATATGATCCAGCGGTGCGTCGTCCACGTCGTCGCCGCGCGGTGGTGCGCCGCAGATGAAGCTGCGGCCTTCGGGCCGGCACCACACGCCGCTCGGGTCGATGAGCAGCGGAAAGCCGGGCAGCGCCGCCGGCGTCTCGAACACGAACACGTCGCGCTTGCGTGCGCGCACGGGCAGGTCGATGCCGAGCGGCTCGAGCAGCGCGGCCGACCACGCGCCGGCCGCGAGCACGATCGCAGCGGCGTCGAAGCGGCGGCCGTCACGGCAATGCACTGCCTGTGCTTCGAGACTCGCGACGTCCGCTTGCACGAAGCGCGCACCGCAGGCAATGGCCTTGCGGCGAAAGGCCTGCAGCACGCTCCAGCCGTCGAACCAGCCTTCGCCGCTCAGGCCGAGTGAGCCGAGCGCGATGCCGTCGGTGGACAGCCACGGGAAGCGCCGCTGCAGCGCAGGCACATCGAGCAAGGCCACGTCGGCGCCTTGCGAACGCTGCAGCGCATGCAGCTCGCGCATCAGCGGCGCGCCGGCGTCGCTCGCCAGATAAAGGTAGCCGCCTTCGACGAGGCCGATGTCGGGCCGCTCGCCATTCACCGCCAGCTCGTCGCCGATGCTGCGGTAGAAGTTGAGGCTCTCGCGCGACA
>VBDL01000189.1:0-4346 GCA_005884255.1 Betaproteobacteria bacterium
GGGGGTCGGCGCGACGAGCGACGCGACGGCCCGCGCGGCCAGCCGGCCAAGCCGCAAGGGCAGCGTCGCGACGGGCCGCGCCCCGGCGCTCGGCCCGCGCAAGGCAAGCGCTGATCGTGCCAGCCCCTGGCCGATGTGTATCGGCCGGTTTCGTGGGTGCCCATTCTGACGCAATTGCAGCAGGCATTTGCGTTTTCTCTCTCCCTCACACAGCGCTCGGTGTATCGCTCGTCTACCGTAGCTAGTTCTGACCTGTGAGGGAACCGGATGAAGACGGAATGGCTGGCCGCCTGGCGCGGCATGGATCTGCTCATACTGCGCGACGGCGTGGAAGTGGACAGGGTGCACGCCGATGACATCGAGCGCGTGATCCTCGTCAACGAAGGCCCGGGCGAGACGCCGGGCGAGTTGCTGTTCGCGATCATCGAGACGGCGGTCGAGCACCTGGTGCTGCCGGCGCGCAGCGGCATCGCCGGCTGCGTGCACTTCGAGCGTCAGGCCTTCTGGGCGGCGCGCGATTGCATCTACTGGGTCAACGCCCACCATCTGGCGTTGCCGAGGCGCTTGCGCCCGGGGCTGTGGCCGCTGCGCCGCGACGCCGGTTATCTGCGGCTGCCGCGTGGCGAGCTGGCCGCGCAGATCGAACATTGGCCCACCGAGGGCCCGCAGACCTGGGAGCAGCGCAAGTGGGACCGCATTGCGCGCAGCCGGCTGCTCGGGCGGGTGGACATGAGCCGGCAGGCCGCGGGGGGCCGCGACGCGCCGCGTTTCTGAACTGAAGCGCAAAACAAAAGGCCCGGAGAACCGGGCCTTTTGCGCTGTGAAGCGACTGGCTTAGGCGGCCGACGCGGCCTTGGCCGGCTTCTTGGCGGCCTTCTTGTGCTTGGTGGCCTTCTTCATCGGCTCCGAAGCCTTCTTCTCGGCCATCGGCGCGGCAGCTGCCGGCTTGGCGGGGGCGGTCGGCGCGGCGGCCGGGGTGGAGGCCTGGGCGAAGGCGCCGGCGGCAAAGGCGGTGGCGATCAGGGCGGCAATCAGCTTCTTCATGGTGCGATCCTTTAAAGGTTGGAGCTTGAGGCTCGGCGGTACAACGGCGGGTTCCAGCCGCCGGTTGACGGACTAGCTGAAAACTCCTTCACGCATCCACTTGGTGGCCACCCACTTCTCGCCCTCGACCACCGGCGCGCCGCCATGCAGCGTGCGCGTCATCGGGTGCGGGCGGTCGTAACTGAAAAACACCGCATTGCCCTTGATCGGCGCGACCTCCAGCCCGACGTCGGGGAAAGTCGTGCCACCGCCCTTGGTGGGCGTGTTCAGGTACATCACCAGCGAGCCCACGCGCTGGCCGCCGCGCTTGAGAATCGTCGATGAGCCTGGCTGGGCTGGGTCGAAGTAGTCGTGGTGCGGGCGGTATTCGGCGCCCGGCCCGTAGCGCAGGATCTGCAGCCCTTCGCCGTTTTCCAGCGGCCAGTTCAGCAGCTCGGCGATGCGCGCCTCGACGCGCTGCACCACGACGTTCTCGCCGCGCTCGAAGAACATGCCCTGGCTGGTGCGCGACTCGTTGACTTCGTTGCCGCCGGTGCTGTTGTCCACCGTCTCCGAGCGCTGCAGGCGCACGCGCGCCAGCTCGATCAGGCTGTCGCACTCGGCCTCGGCGAGCAGCCCGCCGAACACGACGACGCGCGGGTTGCGCAGCGTCATCAGCACCTGCACCTCGCGGTCGTGCACGCGCAGCACGCTCGGTGAATCGGTGAGATCGGGTTCCGGCACCGGCGAGGGCAAGGGCAGCCCATGTTCGCGCGCGTGCTCGGTGAGGAAGCCGCGCAGCGTCTCCTCGATCGCACCCAGCGCGACGTCCTCATGCCAGCCGCTGTCGATCATCGCGCGCAGCACCGCCTCGGGCTTGTGGCCGGCTTGTGCCTGCGCGACGATCCACTGGCGGAGTTCGGGAGTGATTTGCTGTGCGGCCATGGCTTTACCAGTGATGGATCTCGGGGTTCTGGTAGACGTAGAGATTGGGCAGGTCGAGGTTGCTGAAAGAGAAGGAAATACAGGTGTCCAGCGACGTCACCTGATGCCACCACGACAGCGGCAGGAACACCGTCTCGCCCGGCTCGACGATGACCTCGGCGATCTTCACATCGGCGATCGCCGGATGGCGCACGAGATCGGGCTGCTCGAGGTCGACCTCGCTGAACACGCCCACATGGTTGTACACGCGCGGCGTGTCCAGCGGCGAGATGAAGCGCCAGCGCTTGCGGCCGACGATCTGCGTGTGCAGCAGCATGATCGTGTCGTGGTGCAACGGCGTGATGGTGCCGTCCGGCCCGAACCACAGCGACGATTGCGCGGCCAGGCGCGAGCGGTCGCAATAGGGCGGCAGCGTGCCGATATCGTCGAGCAGCCCCGACATGCGCGCGTCCCTCAGCGCCTCGTTGTTGGCGGTGAGGTAGTAGTCGTTGGTCGGCCCGCCTTCCTGCACACGGTCGACGAACTCGGCCAGCCGCAGGCGCTGGCGCAGCTTGAGCTTGTTGGCCTCGTAGCGCGTGTCGGTGTTGCGCTCGGTCTGCACCTCGATCTCGACATCGCCGTAGCGCTGTTTCAGATACTGCGGCGTCCAGCGCGTGCGCGCCGGCCAGTCGTCGGTGAGGTCGGTGAGCACCACCGGCCGACCGGGCAGCACATAGCGCTGCATGAACTCGTCGCGCGACAGCTTGCTGCGCCGCTCGACGTGGCAGTAGTCAGCCGCGCTCTCACGCAGCTTCTGCAGATTCGCCACCACCGATTCCAGCTTGCGCTGCAGTTGCAGGAAGGGCGCGAAGGCCTTGTAGACGGGGTCGTCGCCGATCAACTGCACCGCCTGCTGCGCCAGCGTGCGCTCGACGCCGGCGGCGCTCATCGTGTCGACCATCGACTCTGGCGTGCAACCGCGCAGCCGGTTCTCCGCCACCCACTGCATCCAGTCGGCCGACAGCCGCGCGCGCACCGCCTCGATCGGCGACAGCAATCGCGGCGGCGGGCAGGCGTCGAGCGCAGGCGTGGGCTGGGTCATCTGGGCCTGGAGCAGGATGATGCGGGAAAGTTTCGCACATCCTGCTTCGACTCAGTCCCCGAGGCGACGGCGGAATACCAGCCGTTGGGGCCGCGACACCTCGGCAGCGAAGGCATAGCCGTCGACGTTGAAACGCTCGAGCTGCTTGGGCGTGGCGATGCGCCGCTCGATCGCGTAGCGCGCCATCAGCCCGCGCGCCCGCTTGGCGAAGAAGCTGATCACCTTGTAGCGGCCGCCCTTCCAATCTTCGAAAGCGCATTCGACGACGCGCGCCTTCAGTGCCTTGCGGTCGGCGGCGCGGAAGTACTCCTGCGACGCGAGGTTGACGATCACCGGGCTTTCGTCGGCGGCCAGCCGCTCGTTCAGGTGCTCGGCCAGCGTGTCACCCCAGTAGCCGTAGAGATCCTTGGCCTGCGCCGTGGCCAGCCGCGTGCCCATCTCCAGGCGATACGGCTGCATCAGGTCCAGCGGGCGCAGCACGCCGTACAGCCCGCTGAGGATGGCCACGTGCTGCTGCGCCCACGCGAGATCGTCGGCATGCAGCGTCGATGCGTTCAGGCCCTCGTAGACGTCGCCGTTGAAGGCGAGTACGGCCGGCTTGCTGTTCTTCGCGGTGAAGCGCCTGGACCACACGCCATAGCGCGCGACGTTCAGCGCGGCCAGGGCGTCGGACAGGCTCATCAGCTCGGCCACCTGGGCCGGTGTCTTGCGCTGGAGCACGTCGATCAGCTCGGCAGAGCGCGCGAGGAATTGCGGCTTGGTGGCCTGTGCACGCAGGCTCGGGTCGGTGGGCGTGTCGTAGTCGAGGGACTTGGCCGGCGAGAGCAGATAAAGCATCGCGCGATTATCGCGAGGCGAACACTCAACCTTCAGCAAGCTCCAGTTCACCGCGCGCCACCGGCCACACCTCGCCGCTGACATGCACGCGCGCTTGCGCGTCCACGCGCACCTGCAGCTCGCTCGGCCTCCCGGCGAAGCGGCCCTGCGCCAGGCGCAGCGTCGCACCGGCCGGCGCCAGCCCGTGGCGCACGAGGTAGGCGCCCGCCGGCCCGGCCGCGCTGCCGGTGGCCACATCCTCGACGCGGCCGAAGTTGTCCCAGGTCCGCAGCTCCGGTGCTTGCGCATCGAGCACGAACGCGAACTTCGCTCCGAGCTCGGCCAGCCGCGCCTCGAAATCGTCGCCGCGGATGGCCGCGCGCGCCAGCGCGTCTGCGCTGACCGGCACGATCAGGTAAGGCAAGCCGGTGGACACCACCTGCAGCGGCAGGCGGGGGTCGAGATCGCCCGGCTCCAGCCC
>VBDL01000189.1:4371-4774 GCA_005884255.1 Betaproteobacteria bacterium
TCGCCGAACTGCGCGACGCCCTGGTCCATCTCGGCGAACACCGCGGCGCCGCGCAACGCGGTGCGCACGCTGAAGGTGCCGGCCGCCAGACGCAATTGCCATTCGCGCGCGGGCTCCTGCCGAGCCAGCTCGTGATGCAGCACGGCGGCCGCGCCAAGCACCGGATGGCCGGCGAAATCCAGCTCTTCCTCGACGGTGAAGACGCGCGCCGCGGCGCCATAGGGCGACACCTCGCTGAGGAAGATGGTCTCGAACTGGCGCATCTCCTGCGTCAGCGCCTGCATGCGCTCGGCCGGCCAGCCGTCGGCGTCGAGCACGACCGCCAGGCCGTTGCCCGTGAGCGAGCGCGTGGCGAAGACGTCGACGTGGGCGTAGCGAGCCATCAGCTTCCCACCAGGCCGTT
>VBDL01000190.1 GCA_005884255.1 Betaproteobacteria bacterium
CACCGAGGCGCTGGTGCCCGTCGATCGCCATCTCGTCGAAGTGCAGATCGCAGGCCGCGCTGCCGTCGATCAGGCGGTAGTCGTGGCGCCGCAGCCCCGGCGTCGCGGCGTCGAGCAGCAACAGCGAGAGTCCCCCGCCTTCAGTTGCGGCGACGACGAAGCGATCGGCCCGCGTGCCGCCGACGACGAGCGTCTGCGCGCCCGACAAGCGCAGGCCGCTGCGCGTCTGGCTCAGCTCGGCGCCCTGCGGCTGCAGGGCCGGAGCGACGATGCTGCGCCCCTCGATCAGCTCAGCGAGTGCCGCCGCAGCGGGCGGCTCGTGCTGCAGCGGCAAGAGCGCCTGCGCGGCCAGCACGGCGACCTCGACAAAGGGTTCGATCACGAGCCCGCGGCCGAGCTGCTCGGCAATGATCGCCACGTCGAGTGCGCTGCCGCCGTAGCCGCCCGCCGACTCCGGCAGGCCGGCGCCGAGCCAGCCCATGTCGGCGAACTGCTGCCAATGCGCCGCGCCGATGCCGCCCTGCGCTACGAAGCGCGCCACGCTGTCGCGCAGCAGCGTCTGTTGTTCGTCGAGCGCGAAATGCATGCTATGGCCCCAGCAAGTGGCGCGCGATGAGATTGCGCTGGATCTCGTTGCTGCCGCCGTAGATCGTCACCGCACGGCGGTAGAGGAAATCGGCCGTGATGCCGGCCGCGTGATCGGCGTCGGATGCGTCGTAGTGAATGACACCGCGCTCGCCCAGCGCCTCGACCAGCAGCGCGCCGGTCTTCTGCTGCAGTTCGGAGCCGAGCACGTGCAGCAACGAGCCCGCCGGCCACGCACCGGCGGCGTCGCTGCCGTGCTCGCTAAGGGCGCGCAAGGTCAGCCACTCGAGCGCGGCGAGCTCGACCTCGATCTCGGCGATACGCGTCGCAAACACCGGATCGGCGGCAAGACCCTGCGCCGCGGCGAGCGCCTTCAGCCGCGCCAGCATGCGCTTGTTGCGCGGCACCTCGGCGCTGAACGCGCGCTCGTTCTCGAGCAGGAACTTGGCACAGGTCCAACCCTGCCCTTCGTCGCCGACGCGGTTCTCGACCGGCACGCGCACGCCATCGAAGAACACCTCGTTCAGGCTGTGCGCACCGTCGATCGAGATGATCGGCCGGATGGTGATGCCCGGCGAGCGCGCGTCGATCAGCAGGAACGAGATGCCGCGTTGCGGCGCCACCGTCGTGTCAGTGCGCACGAGGCAGAACAGCCAGTCCGCATAGTGGCCCTCGGTCGTCCACGTCTTCTGCCCATCGACGACGTAGTGCTCGCCGTCGCGCAGGGCGCGCGTGCGCAGCGACGCGAGGTCAGAGCCCGCGTTCGGCTCGGAGAAACCCTGGCCCCAGAACGTATCGCCGCGCAGGATGGCCGGCAAGTGGCGCTGCTGCTGCTCGGGCGTGCCGAATCGCTGCAGCACCGGCGCGACAAGGCTGAACGCGGCGGTGCAGGTCGGCGGCGCACCGGCGGCGAAGCACTCTTCCTCGAACAGGTGGCGGCGCAGCGGCGACCAGCCCGTCCCGCCATGCTCCACCGGCCAGTGCGGCGCAGACCAGCCGCGCGCGTGCAGGATGCGCGTCCATGCCTGCATGTCGGCCTTGGTCGGATGAAAGCCGCGCAGATTGCGCTGCGCCATGTCCGGCGGCAAAGCATCGCGCAGGAAGGCGCGCACCTCCTCGCGGAAGGCGGCATCGGCAGGGTCGCGCTCGAGGTGCATGGCGCTCAGCGTGAGAATTCGGCGAGGTGGTGATCGGTGTCGCCGAACTCGCTCTCCATCACCGTCAGCCGCTTGAACCAGTGGCCGACCACGTACTCGTCGGTGACGCCGATGCCACCGTGCAGCTGGATCGCCTGCTGCCCGATGAAGCGTGCCGACTGGCCGACCTGCACCTTCACGGCCGACAGCGCCTTGGCGCGCTCCGCGTCGTCGGGCTCGTCGAGCATCAGCGCCGCGTACAAGGCCATGCTGCGCGCCTGCTCCAGCGCGATCAGCATCTCGGCCGCGCGATGCTGCAGCGCCTGGAAGCGGCCGATGGGCCCGCCGAACTGCTGGCGCGTCTTCAGGTAGTCGACCGTCGTGTCGAGCAGCGCCTGCATCAGGCCCACGGCTTCGGCGGCGAGCGCGGCGATCGCGTGCTGCGCGATGCGCTCGATCAGCGGCAGCGCCTTGCCCGGCTCGCCGATCACGTCGCTCGCCGGCACATACACGCCCTCGAGCACGATGTCGGCAGCGCGTCGACCGTCGTGCAGGCGCACGCCGCGGCGAGCGACGCCGAGCGCATTCGCATCGAGCATGAACAGCGCGATGCCGTCACGGTCGCAGCGCTCACCCGACACGCGCGCGCTGACGAGCAGGCGATCCGCACTGTCGCCGTGCACCACCAGGGGCTTGTCGCCATCGAGCACCCAGCCCGCGCCTTCGCGCCGCGCGCGGCAGCTCACGTCGTGCAGGCGGTAGCGCGAGCCGGCCTCGCCGTGCGCCCAGGCCAAGGTCAGCTCACCCGCGGCGATGGGCGGCACCCAGCGCGCGAGCTGCTCCTCGCTGGCCTCGCGCAACGCGGCGGCGCCGATCACCATGGTCGGCAGCAGTGGCTCCAGCGGCAGCGCGCGGGCGAGCGTCTCGAACACCAGCAAGGTGTCGACCGCCGTGCCATTGAGGCCGCCGTGGGTCGACGGATACGGCAAGGCCAGCAGGCCGATTTCGGCGTAGCGAGCCCACAGCGTGCGGCTCCAGCCGTCTGCCATGTGCAAGCGTCGCTGCTCGAAGCCGCCGTCGCGCGCCACCAGGCGCTCGACGCTGTCCTTCAGCATGCGCTGGTCGTCGTCGAGTGCGAAATTCATAGGCCGAGCACCGCCTTGGCGAGGATGTTCTTCTGCACCTCGTTGCTGCCCCCGTAGACGGACGCCGCGCGCAGCGTGAAGTAGTTCGATGCCACCGTGGTGGCCCAGCTCGACGCATCATCGAACTCGTCGGCGCATTGCGCGGCCGCAGGCCCTGCCGCGCGCAACAGCAGCTCGCTCGCCGCCTGGCGCAGCTCGGTGCCCTGCACCTTGAGGATCGACGAGCGCGGATCGGGCTTGTCGGCGTGCTCGCGCATTCCGTCGAGCACGCGCATCTGCGTGATCTCCAGCGCCTTCAGCCCGATCTCGATCGCCGCGGCGCGCTCGCGAAAGCGGCCGTCGTCGGCGTCGTTCTGCGCCGCCACCGCCTTGGCCCGCCGCACCAGCTCCTTGGACATGCCGATGCGCGCGATGCCCGTGCGCTCATTGCCGAGCAGGAACTTGGTGATGTCCCAGCCCTTGTTCTCGTCGCCGACGCGGCAGTCCAGCGGCACGCGCACACCGTCGAGGAACACCTCGTTGACCTCGTGGCGGCCATCGATCGTGTGAATCGGCCGCACCGTCACGCCGGGCGAGCGCATGTCGATCAGCAGCATCGTGATGCCGGCCTGGGGCTTCACGCTGGCATCGGTGCGCACGAGCGTGAACATCCAGTCCGCGCAGTGGCCCATGCCCTGCCACGCCTTCTGGCCATTGACGATGTAGTGGTCGCCGTCGCGCCGCGCGGCAGCCTTCAGCGCCGCCAGGTCGGACCCTGCGCCCGGCTCCGAGAAGCCCTGGCACCACCAGTCATCGAGATTGGCGATGCGCGGCAGGAAGCGCTGCTTCTGCGCCTCGGTGCCGAAGGTGAACAGCACCGGCCCGATCATGTTCACGTTGAACGACAGCGGTTCCGGGGCCGGGGCCTGGTGCAGCTCGTCGAGGAAGATCCAGCGCTGCACCACGCTCCAGCCCGGCCCGCCATGCTCACGCGGCCAGCTCGGCGTGGCCCAGCCCTTTTCGTTGAGCGTGCGCTGCCACTGCACGATCTCGTCCTTGCGCAGCGCACGGCCTTCGGCGACCTTGCGATGGATGGCCTCCGGCAGCCGCGTGCGGATGAACTCGCGCACCTCGGCGCGGAAAGCGAGTTCGTCGTCGGTGAAACGAAGATCCATTCAGGCCCCAACGACCTGCGGGCGCGGCAGCCCCAGATTGCGGCAGCGCGACAGGTAGACCTTCAGCACCAGCCCGGCATCGAGGATCAACGTGACGTTGCCGCCCGCATCGAGATTCAGGTTCGGCCCGCGGATCGCGAACCACACGTCGGTGACCTCGGTATTCGTCGCCGGCACGTGCAGCGTGTGGATCGAGCCGGCCGGTTCGTACAGGTAGGAGCCGGCGGTGTTGACCTCGGGGTACTCGAGGTACTTCCACGAACCAGTGAGCGTGAAGGCAAACACTTCGCCGCCGTGACGGTGCGTCGGCAGCGTGGCGCCGGGCTGCATGCGCATGCGCACCACCCACAGGCCCGACGGGATGTCGACCTGCAGCACCTGCATCTCGACGCCGGGCTCGAACTCGACGAAGGGCAGCTCGGTCTCGCCGCGGTGCAGCGCGGCGGGAATGCCGTCGACCGGCACCGAGAACGTAGGGACGGGTACAACGGCGACGGGGTTCTTCATCTGCATCTCCTTCGGTTCAGATCACGTGGGCGGCGGCCAGCGCGTCGAGCCGCTCGCTGTTCAGGCCGAGTCGCTCGGCGAGCACCTCGCGCGTGTGCTGCCCCAGCAGCGGCGGCGCGGCGTAGTCGGTGACCGGCGTCTCCGACAGCCGCAGCGGGCTTCGCAGCAACTGGATCGTCCCGGCCAGCGGATGATCGGTCTCCACCAGCATCCCGCGGTGGCGCACCTGCGGGTTCGCGAACACGCCGGGCAGCTCGTTGACCGGCCCCGCCGGCACATCGGCCGCATCGAGGCGCTGCAGGCATTCGGCGACGGACAACGCCGCGAACGCCTCGTCGAGCAGCGGCAGCAGCAGATCGCGGTTGATGACCCGCTGCGCGGTCTTGTCGAAGCGCGGGTCTTCGCTCAAGCCCGGGCAGCCCAGCGCGCGGCACAGCGCGGCGAACTGCTTGTTGTTGCCGGCGGTGACGAAGACCTTGCCGTCGCTGCAGCGAAAAGCCTGCGACGGCACGCCGCCGTAGCCGCCGTTGCCGCGCCGCTGCGGCACCTCGCCCGACACGAGGTAGTTCATCGCGAAATGGGACAGCGACGCTCGCCGGAGACGTGGTCGCGATGACGCAGCGCCGCCAGGATGGCGATGGCGGCATGCAGGCTGGTGAGCACGTCCACCATGCTGATGCCCACCTTCATCGGCTCCTCGGGGTGGCCGTTGGCGCTCATCAAGCCGCCCATGGCCTGGAATACGCCGTCGTAGCCGGGCCGCTTCGCGTACGGCCCATCCTGCCCGTAGCCGGTGATCGAGCAATAGACCAGCCGCGGGTTCAGCGCGCGCAGGCTCGCGTGGTCGAGCCCGTACTTCTGCAGCGCACCGGCGCGGAAATTCTCCAGCACGACGTCGGACTGCGCGGCCAGCTGGCGCAGGATCTCCTGGCCTTCGGGCATCGAGTGATCCACCGTCACCGATTTCTTGCCGCGGTTGCAGGCAAGGTAGAACGCCGCGATGCCGGTCGACTGGCCGTCGCGATCCTTCAGGAATGGCGGGCCGTAGGTGCGTGATTCGTCGCCGCTGCCCGGTCGCTCGATCTTGATGACCTCGGCCCCC
>VBDL01000191.1 GCA_005884255.1 Betaproteobacteria bacterium
CGATGCTGCCCTGCGGCATGTCACCGGCAAAGGTGAGGGAGCGCTGAGCCTCGTCGATGCCGAGGATGGTGCGCACCACGGTCCGGCTGCCGGCACCGCGTCGCACCGACAGCGGGAACAACAGCGCGGTGCCGGGCAACCCCTCGGCGCGGTCGCCCAGATAGGTCTTGTACAGGTCCAGCGCGGGTTCACCGTCGAGCTCGTACAGCACGTTGCCTTCGGAGCGGGTGATGCGCCGCTCGGGCCCGAAGTCCGACCAGCCGCCGTCGCAGCCATGCCCCACGCGCAGCCGGTCTCCATAGAAGCCGACCGCGCACACGCGGTTGGCCGCGGGCCTGTCGCGATCGAGCACCCAGGTGCGGGCGAAGCGGCTGCCATCGCCGGCCAGCCCGCCGGTGATCGAGACGCCCGCCGGCAAGCGGCGCGTCAAACCATCGACCAACGGCGTGCCGTTGACACACAGGCCGTCGGACAACACGAACACGGCGCACAGGCCATCGCCCGCGAGCTGGCTGCCTAAGCGCGCACCGGCCTCGAAGGAGTCGGCGACACCGTTCACCACGGTGAATGCGCGTCGCAGGCGGGTGTGCTCGAAGCGCACCACCGCGACGCTGACGCTGGTGTCATGCACCCGCGAACCGGCGATCTCTCCGGAGGTGGAGCAGCCCACGAGCATGGCCTGCGGAAACGCCGCGGCGAGCTCACCGAAGGGCTCGGGCCTGTCCGCGAACTCGCTCGCGGCAAAGGCCAGCACGAGCGTCTGGGGCCCGTCCATCGTCGCAGGCAACGGAGCATCCCAGCCCCGTCCTGCCCAGTAGTTCACGGTGTTGTGCAGCATGGCAAGCTCCTTCGCTGTCGCGCCAATCAGTTTCGACGCTCCGTGCCTCGAGCAAGATCAGGCGTTCCCTGAGGTGCGCCGCCAAATACCTGAGAATGGGCTCGGGGTTTCCTTCCCATCGAGTCCGTTCATTCATGCTGAAGATCTGGGGCAACGCCGATTCCGTCAACGTGCAGAAGGTGCTGTGGTGCTGCGAGGAAGCAGGCATCGCGTACGAGCGCATCGACGCGGGCAGGCACCATGGCGTCGTCAATACGCCCGAATTCCGCAAGCTCAATCCCAACGGGCTGGTGCCGACGATCGACGACGACGGCTTCGTCGTCTGGGAGTCCAACACCATCGTGCGCTATCTCGCCGCCCAATACGCGCCGGGCAGCTTGTGGCCGGCCGATGCGCGCTCGCGCGCCGAGGCCGACCGCTGGATGGACTGGGCCAATTCCACGCTGTGGCCCACGCTGCTCCCGCTGTTCCGTGCCTTCATGCGCACGCCAGAGCCTCAGCGTGACGCAGCCGCGATCGAGCACGCGCGGCGAGAGTCGATCGAGGAGTTGAGCGTGCTTGACGCGCACCTGGCCGCGCATGACTTCGTCGGCGGTGCGACTTTCACGATGGGCGACATCGCGGTCGGCTGCGGCGCGTGGCGGTGGATGGCGCTGCCTGTCGAGCGCCCGCGCCTGCCCCACCTGCAGCGCTGGTTCGAGCGGCTCGCCGCGCGGCCCGCGTACCGCAAGGTCGTGATGCTTCCGCTGAGCTAAACAAGCTTCGCACTGTGCGAAGCTTGCTGCGCCACATTGCTGGGGACGGCCCGCAACATCGACACGGCCCATGCGCGGAGCCGCGGCATCGTGCTCGCCAACGGTGCCGGCACCAACGACGACTGCGTCGCTGACCACGCGCTGGCCTTGTTGCTCGCCACGGTGCGCGCGATCCCCCAGCTCGACGAGGCTTGCCGCCAAGGCGTCTGGCGCGATGCTTTGCCGATGCGCCCGCAGGTGGCGCGCAAGCGCCTGGGCATCGTCGACTTGGGGCAAATCGGCGCCAAGATCGCACAGCGCTGAAGGCGCTCGGGCCGAACGGCTTTCTCATCAACATCGCCCCCAACGTGGTGCTCACGCCGCACATCGCCGGCTGGTCGCCCGAGTCGATGCAGGCCTCGTTGCAGTGCTTCCTCGACAACGCGGAGTTGCACTTCGCCGGTCGACCGGTGCGAACGCCGATCTGATGGCCGCGGCATCACAATGGCCCGCCATGGACAGACCCATCGCTCATTTGCTGCCCGTCATCGCAGGCGCTTGCCTGGCAGCCTGCTCCACCTTCGGGTGGGAAAAGCCCTTCGCACCCGCCACGCCAGCCAGCAGTCCCGGCGCGGTCCCGCCCGAGCTGCTCGCCCCCGAGGTGTCGCAGGAGACCGCACCCGCCACGATCTGCGCCGCCGACTACGTTCAGCGCGTGCGCGCGCCGGAGAACGTCACCAACCCCATCAAGCTCAGGCTCTTGAATCAAAACGGGTTGGGCGAAGCGCAGCTCTATCGGCTCGAGCAGCGCATTCCGCTGGAGCTGGGCGGCCATCCCCGCGAGCCGCGGAACTTCGTGCTCGAGTCGTGGGAAGAGGAAGCCAACGCAAAGCGCAAGCTGCGGTTGGCAAGCACGCTTCGCAGCCTGGTGTGTGACCGCAAGCTCGGCTTGCGCGAGGCACAGGCGGCGTACTTCGTCGACTGGCGCGCGGCGTACGAGCGCTACGTCAAGTGGTGAGGCCGCCGGCCGCTTGGGCGGCCTTGCCTTCGAACAAGGCCTTGAGCGGCTGGATGTCTTCATAGAGTGCGTCCATGAAGGCGCGGATGCGCGTCACTTTGGACAGCTCCGGTTGCGTCAGCAGCCAGAGGTCGCTGCCGAGCTCGCTCATCGGCGCGCAGACCCGCGCAAGCATCGGGTCCGCGTCGGCGAGGTAGCAGGGCAGGATCGCCAGCCCGATGCCGTTGCGCGCGGCCTGGGCCAGGGTCAACAGGCTGTTGGCGCGCAGGACGGCGCGCCGGTCCAGCCGTTTCGCTTCCAGCCAGCGCACGGAGGCAAGGTGCGAGAGCGTGTCATCGGGCATGACCCAGTGCGCCTTGTCGAGCTCGCTCGGCGATACCGGAGCAGCGTCACGGCCGCGGTAGATGGCCACCGCGATGCGCGCGAGCTTGCGCCCGATCAGCGCTTCCGGCGGCTCGCCGCCCGCACGCAATGCGATGTCGGCGTCACGCCGGGACAGATTGGATAGCGCACCGGCGACGGTGACGTCCAGCACGATCTCGGGATGGCGAGCGCGGAACCGCGCCAGCAGCGGAACCAGCGGGCCGCAGATCAGCGTGTCGACGGTCGTCAGGCGGATCGGGCCGGCGGGCTTTAGATCGCGGCCGGCGAGACGCTGCTCCAGCGCTTCGACCTCCTGCTCCATCTTGAGCGCGACGGCGTGGATCTCGTCACCCGCCGCCGTGAGCGTGTAGCCGCGGCGCGCGCGCTCGAACAGCCGCACGCCCAATCGATGCTCCAGGTCGCGCGCCCGGCGAAACACGGTCGGGTGGCTGGTGCCCAGCCGTTCCGCTGCCGCAATGAGCGAGCCCTCTCGCGCGATGGCGAGCACGAGCCGCAGGTCGTCCCACGCGAGACGATGTTCATTCTTGAAATTCGGCATTGCAGGACTGTCACGCCAGTATTTCTGGTCTGAACATACTATCGCTGCCATCACTTCGGACACCGCTCATGCAAATCGCGACGACCTTGGACAAGCCGACACGCTGGAAGGACCGGGCCGGGCGCATCGCCAGCGCACTGGTCGTGCTGTTCCTGCTCATGGATGGCGTGAGCAAGTGGCTGCTGATCGCCCCGGTCGTCGAGGCCTCGGCGCAACTCGGGTATCCGGCCAGCGTGACCCGCGGCATCGGCACCGTGGTGCTGACATGCGCCGTGCTGTATGCGATGCCCCGCACGGCCGTGCTCGGCGCGATCCTGCTGACCGGCTTATTGGGCGGCGCGATCGCCAGCCACGTGCGGATCGGCAGCCCCTTGTTCACGCACGTGCTGTTCGGCGCCTACGTCGGCGTGCTGGCGTGGGGCGGCCTGTGGCTTCGCGACGAACGCTTGCGCGCGCTCGTGCCGATCGGCCGCCCCGCGTCGCGTTGACCACCCTTTGGAGCTCGACATGACATTCCAGGCCTATCTCGACAACATCAAGGCCAAGACCGGCAAGGGCCCCGACGACTTCAAGCGGCTCGCGGCCACGAAGGGGTACACCGAGAACGGAACGCTGCGCGCCGGCATCAAGGCCGG
>VBDL01000192.1:0-754 GCA_005884255.1 Betaproteobacteria bacterium
GGTCTTGCTGGTAGGGGCGGTCGCCCCGGTGTGTGCCGGTGGCGGCGGAGAGTCGGTATCCGGTCGACTGGGACGTCATGGCCGGCAATATAGACTACCTGACCCCGAAGTTTCGCCATGGACGACAACCTTCATTCGCCGCAACGCCGCCTGATCGAGCTGCGCATGGAGCACGCCGACCTGAACAACCTGATCGATCAGGCCGCACAGCAAAGTCCCCTCGATGACCTCGTGCTGCGACGTCTGAAGAAACGCCGACTGCTGCTGCGCGACCAGATCGCCAAGCTCGAGGCCGAGCTGGAGCCGCCCGAGCCAGCATGAACGGGGAAACGACGATCGATCTCGCCGCCGAGGTTCGCCGCGCATTCGACGACGACGGCGCGCTCGCGCATGCCGATGAGCGCTATCTGCCGCGCGCGGTGCAACTCGAGCTGGCGCTCGCGGTGGCACGCGCCATCGACGAGCGCAGTGCGCTCGTCGCCGAGGCCGGCACTGGTGTCGGCAAGACCTTCGCCTACCTGGTGCCGACGCTGCTCTCTGGCAAGCGCGCGCTGGTCAGCACCGCGACCAAGAGCCTGCAGGACCAGCTCTTCCTGCGCGACCTGCCGCGACTGCGCGACGCGCTGAAGCTGCCGGTGAGTCTCGCGCTGCTCAAGGGCCGTGGCAGCTACCTGTGCCTGCATCGGCTGGAGCAGGCGCGCAACGATGCGATGCTGCCCGATCGCTTCGCGGTGCGCGCGCTGGCGCGCATCGA
>VBDL01000192.1:767-8016 GCA_005884255.1 Betaproteobacteria bacterium
ACTGCCTCGGCAGCGAATGCCCGCAATACACGCGCTGCCACGTGATGAAGGCACGGCGCGACGCAATGAATGCCGACCTGGTGGTCGTCAACCATCACCTCTTCTTCGCCGACATGGCGCTGCGCGACAGCGGTGTCGCCGAGCTGCTGCCGAGCGTGGACATCGCCGTGTTCGACGAGGCGCATCAGCTCGGCGAGGCCGGCGTGCAGTTCCTCGGCGCGAGCCTCGGGAGCGGGCAGCTGCTGGACTTCACGCACGACATGCTGGCCGCCGGATTGAAGCAGGCGCGCGGGCTGCAGCCGTGGCACGACCTCGCGGCCGCGGTGGAGCGTTCGGCGCGCGAGCTGCGCCTGCATTGCGCGGGTCCGCTGCGCGATACGCGCGGCGTGATCAAACTGCGCTGGGAGGAGCGTGCATCGCGTCCCGGGTTCGCCGATGTCTTGTCGCAGGTCGATGCGGCGTGCAGCGCGGGCCTCGCAGCGTTGGACACAGTCAGCGAGCTGTCGCCCGACTTCACGCGCCTGGCCGAGCGCGCGCGCGAGCTCGCGCGCCTGGCCACGCGCTTCGCGGCACCAGCGGGCGAAGGCAAGGTGCGCTGGATCGAGCTCGGTACGCAACAGGCGCGGCTCACCGAATCGCCACTGGACATCCGCGACGCATTGAGCGAGCAGCGCGGCCGCGCACCCAAGGCCTGGGTGTTCACGTCGGCCACGCTGGGCGATGACGAGCGGCTGAGCTGGTTCACCGATGCGGCGGGCCTGGAAGACGCGACCGCGCTGCGCGTGGGCAGCCCCTTCGACTATGCGGCGCACGCGCGCGTGTGGGTGCCGCAGCGCATGCCGCGGCCCAACGAGCCGGGCCATCCATCGGCGGTGGCCGACATCGCCGCACGCTGCGCGCGTGCGTTGGGCGGGCGCACCTTCGTGCTCACCACCACCTTGCGCGCGCTGCAGACGGTGGGCACGCAGCTGCAGGAATCGTTGGCCGAAGACGGCATCGCCGTGCTCGTGCAAGGCCAGCATCCCAAGCGCGTGCTGATGCAGCGCTTCGTCTCCGAGGGCCGCGCCGTGCTGGTCGGTTCGCAGAGCTTCTGGGAAGGCATCGATGTGCCCGGCGACGCGCTGCAGTGCGTGATCATCGACAAGCTGCCGTTCCCGCCGCCGAACGACCCGCTGGTCGAGGCGCGCGTGAAGAAGCTCGAGCGCGAAGGGCGCAACGCCTTCAACGAATACTTCGTCGCCGAAGCGGCGGTGTCGCTGAAGCAGGGTGCGGGGCGCTTGATTCGCAGCGAGAGCGACCGTGGGTTGCTGGTCGTCTGCGATCCCCGCTTGGCGCAGATGGGTTACGGCCGCCGGCTGCTGGCGGCGCTGCCGCCGATGGCGAGGCTCGCGTCGGAGGATGAAGCGTTGGATTGGCTGCGCGCGCTAGCGGCCGAGCACTAGCTCTCTACCAGAACTGCCACCACGCCTTCGAGCGAATGCGCACGCCCTCGGCGCTGTAGCGGCTGTCGGGGAAGTTCTTGCGCAGCACGCGGTCGGCGTCGTCGCGCAGGGTATCGAGGCCCAGGCGGTCGTAACTGCGCGCCATGATGTACAGCGCCTCTTCGGTGGCCGGCACCTGCTGGAACTCGGTCACCGCCTGCTTGGCGCGGTTCGCCGCGGCCACATAGGCGCCGCGGCGGAAGTAGTAGCGCGCGACGTGCAGCTCGTATTCGGCCAGCGCGTTGACGATGTAGTCCATGCGCACGCGCGCATCGTCGGAATATTTCGATTGCGGGAACTGGTCGACCAGCTGCCTGAACGACTGGTAGGCGTCGCGCGAGGCCTGCTGGTCGCGCTCGGACAGATCCTGCCGTGCCAGATCGCCGAGGATGCCGAGGTTGTCGTTGAAGTTCACCACGCCGCGCAGATACAGCGCATAGTCCAGCGCCGGGCTGGAGGGGTGCAGCTTGATGAAGCGGTCCAGCGTGGCCAGCGCCTCCGGCCGCTCGCCTCCTTTGTAGTGCGCGTAGGCCAGGTCGAGCTGCGCCTGCTGCGCGAGCACGGTGCCGGCGGCACGGCCTTCGACCCGCTCGAGCTTCTTGATCGCCGGTTCGAGGCTGCCATTGGCGATATCTTCCTTCGCATCTGCATACAATTTCTCGACGGCCTCGGGGGAATTCGGATCCTCCTTGAGCTTGGTCGAGCCGCAGCCGGCCAGTTGCAGCGCCAGCGCCGCCGACGCCACCCACGCCGCAAGGCGTGCCATACGAATCAAGTTCATGAATCCCCAGTCGCCCACGAAGGGCCGGCAAGATGTCTGCACAATCGGGTCGCGATTATAGGGACGACGAGGTCGAGGACGACGCGTCGGTTACAGAGCTGCGCGAGGCCGAAGTCGACGCCGCGCTGCATGGCCAGCGACTCGACAAGACCCTGGTCGCCATCGCCCCCGAGTTCTCGCGCAGCTACCTGCAGACGCTGATTGCTGGCGGTCACGTGTGGCTCGACGGGCGCGCTGCGGGCACCGCGTCGCGTCGCGTGCAGGCCGGCCAGCGGTTGCGTGTCGAACTCGTCCCCACCTCCGAGAGCCAGGCGTTCCGCGCCGAGGCGATGGACCTTTCCATCGTCCATGAGGACGAACAGGTGATCGTGGTCGACAAGCCGGCCGGCCTGGTGGTGCATCCGGCCGCCGGTAACTGGACCGGCGCGCGGGCATCGTGCATCGCCTGGACAAGGACACCTCCGGGCTGATGGTGGTGGCCAAGACCCTGGTCGCAATGACGGCGCTCACGCGCGACATCGCCGCGCGCGCCGTTCAGCGCGAATACCTCGCGCTGGCACATGGCGCCTGGCCCGCCGGCGAGACGCGCATCGAGGCACCGATAGCCCGCGACCCGCGCCTGCGCACGCGCATGGCCGTGGTGGCCGGCGGCAAGCCGGCGCGCACCGACGTGAGCTTGATCGCCACGCGCGACGAGGTGAGCGCGCTGCGCTGCCGCCTGCACACCGGCCGCACGCACCAGATCCGCGTGCACCTGGCATCGCGCGGCCATCCCTTGCTGGCCGACGCGCTCTATGGCGGGCGGCCCTTGCTGGGCCTGCAGCGCCAGGCGCTGCATGCCGCGCGGCTGGCGTTTGCGCACCCGTCATCGGGCGAGCCGCTGCAGTTCGAGGCGCCGCCGCCGCCGGACTTCGCGACAGCTTGGCACAAGGTCATTGGATGAGCCGCGGCGCGGCGGCGCTACAATGTACCCACAAGCGGCACCTGCCCGCGGCCACCCAGGCTCCCGGCCCGGGGCAGTCCGCGAGAGGCCCGGGCCGCCGGAGCCGATGCCTGCGGCGCCCTTCCTGGGCCGCGGCTCACCTCCTTAAGACCGAAGCACACTGTTTCGTTGCCGCCGCGAGCGGCTTCAGCCGATGAATACACAGGATGCAAAGCGCGTCCTCGAGACCGCGCTCATCTGCGCACAGGCGCCCTTGCCGCTGCGTGACATGCGCACCTTGTTCGCCGACGAACTCGGGGCCGACACCTTGCGCATGCTGCTCGACGAGCTGGTGCGCGACTGGGAAGGGCGCGGCGTCGAGCTGGTGGCCCTGGCCAGCGGCTGGCGGTTCCAGAGCCGGCCCGAGTTGCGCGAGTATCTCGATCGCCTGAATCCCGAGAAGCCGCCGAAGTATTCGCGCGCCGTGCTCGAGACGCTGGCCATCATCGCCTACCGACAGCCGGTCACGCGCGGCGACATCGAAGACATCCGCGGCGTCACGGTGAGCAGCCAGATCGTCAAGCAGCTCGAAGACCGCAACTGGATCGAACCCATCGGCTACCGCGAAGCGCCGGGCCGCCCGGCGCTGTATGCCACCACGCGCCAGTTCCTCGACGATCTCGGGCTTGCCAGCCTGGAGCAGCTGCCCGCGCTCGACGGCGCCTCCGGCGAGATGCCCGCCGCGCTGGCCGAAGCCTTTGGCGAGCAGCAGGGCTCGTTGCTGCCCGCGGACGGGCAGGACGTGCTGGCGCTAGACGCGAGCGGCGACGCGGCGACCGAGCCCGCGGCCCATCCCATTGCCGAGTCCGAAGGTTCGGCTGCCGCTGCCCAGGCGGCGGAGATCGACGATTCCCCTGCCGTACGCGAACGCGAGACCGAGCCTAACGGCACCCCCGACACCCAAGACGCCGCCGAGGCGCAACCCGAAGCATGAACGCCACCGATCCGAAGCCCCAGTCCGAATTGCCGCTCGACGTGCCAGCGAGCGACGCTGCGCCGGCTGAAGGCCCTGAAGGCGCGGCGCCCAAGCGCCGTCGCAGCCCGCGCAAGACGGCGGCCACTGCGGCTCCCGAAGGCGCGGCTGACGCTGCGGCCCCCGAGGCCGCCGCCGCTGATGCGGACGCGGCGCCCAAGCCTCGGCGCACGCGCACCCGCAAGCCGGCCGCCAGCGAGGTCGCCGAAGTGAGCGATGTGCCGACCGCAGCGGTCGTGGCCGAGGCGCAGCCTCCGGCCGAGCCTCGCGCCGAGCAAGCACCGGCGGCCGAGCCCGGCGAGGCGCCGGCGGCCGACGCAGCAGGCGACGGGGCGGGTGAAGCGGGCGAAGGCGGCGAGGGTGCGGCGGAAGAACGCAGCTCGCGGTCGCGCCGCAACCGTCGCCGCCGCGGCAAGAACCGTGAAGGACGCGAGGCACGCGAAGGCGCCGTGGCAGCAGGCGGTGAACCCGCAGCAGCGCCCGCGGTAGGGGCGGTGCCGCAGCCCGATGCCGGCGAGCGTTTCGCGCAGGTACTGGCCGGCGAGTTCGACAGCGAATCCGAGCTGGCCGAAGAAGAGGCCGACGAGCCCGCCAAGCGCGTGCTCGCCGCCGAGCCCGATGCGCCCAAGCTGCACAAGGTGCTGGCGCAGGCCGGCATCGGCTCGCGCCGCGACATGGAGCAGCTGATCCTCGAAGGCCGCATCTCGGTGAATGGCGAGCCGGCGCATATCGGGCAGCGCATCAGCTACGGCGACCAGGTCAAGGTCAGCGGCAAGCCGATCAAGATCCGCATCGCGCCGCCGCCGGCGCGCGTCATCGCGTATCACAAGCCGGTGGGCGAGGTCGTCACCTTCAACGATCCGGAGAACCGGCCCACGGTGTTCCGCAAGTTGCCGCGCCTGCAACAGGGCAAGTGGCAGTCGGTCGGCCGGCTGGACATCAACACAGAGGGCCTGCTGCTCTTCACCACCTCCGGCGAGCTGGCCAACCAGCTGATGCATCCGCGCTTCGGCGTGGAGCGCGAGTACGCCGTGCGCGTGCTCGGCACGCTCGACGACGAGGCGCGCGCGAAGCTGCTCGAAGGCGTCGAGATCGATGGCCAGCGCGCCAGCTTCAAGAGCATCGAGGATGGCGGCGGCGAAGGCGCGAACCATTGGTATCGCGTGGTCATCGCCGAAGGGCGCAATCGCGAGGTGCGCAAGCTCTTCGACACGGTCGGCCTCACCGTCAGTCGCCTGATCCGCATCCGCTATGGCTCCGTGGTGCTGCCGCGCGGGCTCAAGCGCGGCGTCTGGGTCGATCTCGACGAGGCCGACGTGCGCCTGCTGCGCCGCCTGGCCGGCGGCGGCGAGGCCAGCAAGGGCCCGCGCGACAACAACCAGCGCAATGCCAACGGCCAGGCCGGCGAGGGCAAGAGCGGCCGCGGCCGCCGTGGCGGCAAGCGCGGGCGCGGTGGCGATCGGGGCAACGAGCGAGGCCCCGACCAGCGAGGCCCCGACCAGCGAGGCGCGGACCAGCGAGGCCCGCGGCGCGAGCCGGGCGAGGGCGGTCCGATCCCCAACCCGCTGCAGCAGACCTACGACAAGCGCGCGCTGCGCGCGTCGCAGGCGCAGCGGCCGTTCCACGAGGACGACAACGACGACGAGCACCACGGTCCGATCCCCAACCCGCTGCAGCAGACCTATGACAAGCGTTTCGTGCAGACGCCGCGCGGCCCGGGCGGCGGTGGCGGCCGAGGCGGGCGCAAGGGCGGTGGCGGCGGCGGCGATGGCCCGCGCCAGCCGGACCCGATGCAGACCTCCGTGGGTTACATCGGCGCCGATGCCTTCCATCGTCGCGGCGGACGCGGCGGTGGCGGCGGCGGTGGCGGCGGCGGCCATGGTGGCGGGGGCCGCGGACGCGGTCGCTGACGCCCGTCGATCATCGCGCGGACATGCTCACGCGCTAGAATCCAAGGCTTTGCCAAGTTATTGATTCAGGAGAGATTTCCATGGCCATCGAACGCACCCTATCGATCATCAAGCCCGATGCCGTGGCGAAGAATGTGATCGGCCAGATCTACGCTCGCTTCGAGGCTGCCGGCCTGAAGATCGTGGCGGCGAAGATGGCCCATCTGTCGCGCAGCGAGGCCGAGGCCTTCTACGCGGTGCACAAGGCGCGCCCCTTTTTCAACGATCTGGTGAGCTTCATGATCTCCGGCCCGGTGATGATCCAGGTGCTCGAGGGCGAGAACGCCGTCCTCAAGAATCGTGACCTGATGGGCGCCACCGATCCGAAGAAGGCCGAGAAGGGCACGATCCGCGCCGATTTCGCCGACAGCATCGACGCCAACGCGGTGCACGGCTCCGACGCGCCCGAGACCGCCGTGGTCGAGGTATCGTTCTTCTTCCCGAGCATGAACGTTTACTCGCGTTGATGCTCTGATTCCCCGATGGCCGTCAATCTCCTCGACTTCGACCTCGACGGGCTGGCGGCCTATTGCGACAGCCTGGGTGAGAAGCGCTTTCGCGCCACCCAGCTGTTCCGCTGGATCCATCAGCGCGGAGCGTCCGACTTCGCGCAGATGAGCGACCTCGCCAAGTCGCTGCGTGACAAGCTCGCGCACGTGGCCGAGGTGCGCGCCCTGCCGATCATCAGCGAGCAGGCCTCGGCCGACGGCACGGTCAAGTGGCTGTTCGACGTCGGCGGCGGCAACGCCGTCGAGACGGTGTTCATTCCGGAAGACGATCGCGGCACGCTGTGCGTGTCGTCGCAGGCCGGCTGCGCAGTCGGTTGCCGCTTCTGCTCCACCGGCCACCAGGGCTTCAGCCGCAACCTCGCAACCGGCGAGATCGTCGCGCAACTGTGGCTCGCCGAGCATCAGCTGCGCAAGCGTCTGAACCTCGCAGCCGGTGAACGCGCGATCGATAACGTCGTGATGATGGGCATGGGCGAGCCGCTGCAGAACTACGCGGCGCTGGTGCCGGCGCTGCGCGTGATGCTCGACGATCACGGCTACGGCTTGTCGCGCCGCCGCGTGACGGTGTCGACCT
>VBDL01000193.1 GCA_005884255.1 Betaproteobacteria bacterium
TTCCGGGCTCTGGCTATGCGTCTGCCCGCCGAAGATGCCGCCGCCGCAGGGCATGCGCAGCGTGATCGGCGCGGTGAAGTCGCCCGCCGAGCGATAGCGCAGCCGCGCGGCCTCGGAGACGATCTGGTCCGACGCCGGGTAGAAGTAGTCGGCGAACTGGATCTCCGCCACCGGCCGCAGGCCATACGCGCCCATGCCGACCGCGATGCCGACGATGCCGCCTTCGGAGATCGGCGTGTCGAACACGCGCGTCTTGCCGTACTTGGCCTGCAGCCCCTCGGTGCAGCGGAACACGCCGCCGAAGTAGCCGACGTCCTCGCCGAAGATCACGACGTTGGGGTCGCGCTCGAGCATCACGTCCATCGCCGAGCGCAGCGCCTGGATCATCGTCATCTGCATTGTCTTGGTGGCGGACTTCGTTCTGGCGTCCATGGTCAGACCCCTCCCAGCATCTGCTGCCGCTGCTCGACCAGATGCGCCGGCATGTCCTTGTAGACATCCTCGAACATCGCGGCCGCGCTCGCGAGGTGACCATCGGCGAGCGAGCCGTAGCGCTCGGCCTCCTTCTGCGCGGCGATGACCTCGGCCTCGAGCGCCTTCTGCGTTGCCGCATGCTGCTCGTCGCTCCACTCACCGAGCAGCACCAGGTGTGCTTTGAGCCGGGCGATCGGGTCACCCAGCGGGAAATGCTCCCAGTCATCGGCCGGCCGGTAGCGCGATGGGTCGTCCGACGTGGAATGCGCGCCGGCGCGATAGCTGATCCATTCGATCAAGGTCGGCCCGAGGTTGCTGCGCGCGCGCTCGGCCGCCCATTGCGAGGCCGCGTAGACCGCGAGGAAGTCGTTGCCGTCCACGCGCAGCGACGCGATGCCGCAGCCCACGCCGCGCTGCGCGAAGGTCGTCTGCTCGCCGCCGGCAATCGCCTGGAAGCTCGAGATCGCCCACTGGTTGTTCACCACGTTGAGGATCACCGGCGCGCGGTACACGTGCGCGAAGGTCAGCGCGGTGTGGAAGTCGGCCTCGGCGGTGGCGCCGTCGCCGATCCAGCCCGATGCGATCTTGGTGTCGCCCTTGATCGCCGACGCCATGCCCCAGCCCACCGCCTGGATGAACTGCGTCGCCAGGTTGCCGCTGATGGTGAAGAAGCCGGCGCGCTGGTACGAGTACATCACCGGCAGCTGGCGGCCCTTCATCGGATCGCGCTCGTTGCTCAGCAGCTGGCAGATCATCTCGGTAAGCGGGATGTCGTCGCGCACCAGCAGCAGGCCTTGCTGCCGGTAGGTGGGAAAACACATGTCGCCAGGCTGCAGCGCCAGCGCATGCGCCACCGCGATCGCCTCCTCGCCGAGGCATTGCATGTAGAACGAGATCTTCTTCTGCCGTTGTGCGATCAGCATGCGCGCGTCGAAGATGCGCGTCTTCATCATCGCGACGAGGCCGCGCTTGAGCAGGGCGGTGTCGAGGTGCGGCGCCCACGGGCCGACGGCGCGGCCCTCGTCGTCGAGCACGCGGATCAGGCCGTCGGTGAGGTCGGCGGTGTCGGCGGGCGAGGTGTCGACCGGCGGGCGGCGCAAGGCGCCGGCGGCGGACACATGCAGGTAGGAAAAGTCAGTGTGCTGGCCGGGCCGCGCGGTGGGCTCCGGCACATGCAGGCGTAGCGACTCATGCTGGCTCATGTGTGCCCCCAGGTCGCGGAGTACCGCGTCCGCCCCCCAAGGGGGTGAGCTTGCTTGGGGCGGCCCGGCGCTACGCTCATGCTCGCATTCCTTTGCGCTCGATCGTGTCTTGCGCTGTCGGTGGCGGAGTGGCCGCGGGATCGCCGTTTGCACTCCTGTGATGAGGACAAGCGTAGCGGATTTCCGCATCATGGTGCAGCCATGAAACTCATCACCTGGAACATTCAGTGGGGCCGCGGCGCCGATGGCCGCGTCGACCTCGAACGCATCCTGGCGCACGCGCGCCGCCTGGCCGATTTCGATGTGCTGTGCCTGCAAGAGGTGTCTGCCGGCTACCCTGAACTGCCCGGCGGCGACGGTAGCGACCAGTTCCGCGCGCTGGCCAAGCGCTTGCCGGAGTTCACCGCCATCGCCGGCGTGGCCACCGATGCGCCGCGCACCGGCGGTGGGCGCCGCGCCTTCGGCAACATGATCCTGTCGCGCTTGCCGGTGCTGCAGGTTTTTCGCCACCTGCTGCCGTGGCCGGCCGATGCGGGCGTGATGAGCATGCAGCGCGTGGCCGTCGAGGCCACGCTGCGCACGCCGTTCGGGTTGCTGCGCGTCACCACCACGCACCTGGAGTACTACTCCTTGCTGCAGCGCAGCGCGCAAGTCGAGCGGCTGCGCGAGCTGCATCGCGAGGCGGTGGCGCAGTCACGCGCGCAGCGCCCGGGCGGCATCGGCGATGGCGCGTTCGAGCACATGCCGCGCGGCGGGCCGGCCATCCTCACCGGCGACTTCAACTTCCTGCCCGATGCCGCCGAGCGCGACGCGCTGCTGGCCGATTTCGGCGACGACACGCCGGCGTATCGCGATGCCTGGCTCATCGCACACCCCGGCCAGCCGCACGCGCCGTCGGTCGGTGTGTACGACAAGGCGCAGTGGCCGGGCCCGCCGTTCACCTTCGACTTCGCCTTCGTCAGCGCGGATCTGGCGCCGCGCGTGGGCAATGTGCGCATAGACGCACAGAGCGATGCATCGGATCACCAACCGCTGCTGCTGGAGTTGAGCAACTAGGGGGATGACCTGCGGCGCGCGCAGGTGGATCATCGCTGCTCAGTGGGAGGATTCTGAAGTCGGGAGGTCCTATGGTGATGCGCTTCAGAAGCGGTGGCGAACCGAGCGGTCGGTTCCATGTGGGGGGCTTGGCGGGCTCCAGCGCGCCACCGCATGCCGTGATTGCGGGGCCGATCGAAGAGCAGGAGCGGAACCTCGAGCGAACCACCTGGTTCACGTCGTCGATCGAGTTGCGCGAAGGGCTGGAAGTCTTTGAGCTGCCCGACGAGTCTATCGACCGAATAGTCCTTTGAGCTTGTCGCCCAAGCCCGGGACCTTGCTCTTCAGCTTCTCTTCGACCTTCTGCTTGGCCATCTCCTGCGCCAGGCCGGCGAAGTCGATGCTGTAGCCGATCTTGTCGAACGGGCCCGACAAGCGCACCGGAATCGTCTGCCCGCGCAAGGCCTGCAGCTCGGGGCCGCCCTGGCCCTGCAGCGTGGCGACGACGGTGGCCTTCACCAGGTAGTTCAGGCGGCTCGCGCCGATGTCGACGTCGCCATTGCCCGTCACGCGCAGCAGCGGCGACTTGGCCAGCAGGTCGTCGTTGTGCGCCACGCCGTTGGCGATGCGAAAGCTCCCGGTCAGCTCGCTGAAGTCGGTCTTCTCGGCCTGCGAACCGGCGCCCGCCTGCTGACCCGTGCCGCCGCCGAGCGCCGCCTTGGCCTTGCGGATCGCCTGCGCCACGTTGATGCCGCGCACCGCGCCGTCGCGCAGCTCCATGCGCGCGCTGCCGTTCAAGCCCTTCTCGATGGCCGAGACGCTGGCGCCTTGTGTGCTGACATCGAGCACCACGTTGCCGCGGCCTTCGAGGCGGTCGCTGCCCGCCAGGTCCTTCAGCAGCGGGCCCACGCTGACGCCCGACAGCGTCTGCTTCACCGCGAAGCGCGGCGGCGTGCTGGCCACCACGCTCAAGGACCCCGCGACGCTGCCCTGGTAGAGGTTGGCCGTCAGCGGCGCGATGTCGAGCTTGCCGCCGGCCGCGCGCACGTCGAGCTTCACGTTGCTCGTCTTGATGCCGGCGAACTGCAGCGCGCCCACGCGCAGGCTGCCGCTGGCGTTGAGGTCCTTCAGCGCCGACAGGTCGATCGGCGCCTCGGCCGCTGCCGCGCCCCCTTTGCCGGCCGGGGCGGCGGTCGATGCGCGATAGCGGTCGGCATCGATCTGGTCGATGCCCACATCGAAGCTGTAGGCCGCGGGCGAGAAGCTGCTCATCCCGACCTTGGCGCTGAACGCGCTCTGGTCGAGCTTGCCGCTCAAGAGCGCGGTGACCGTGTGCTTGTCCAGCCGCGCATTGACCACGCCGCTGGCCCTCAGCGCCAGCGCACCGCCCTTCGGGTTGGGCAGCTGCACGTCGGCGGCGACGCGCGTGAGGTCGATCGCCTGCGACTTGAAGTTGGCGGTCCACGGCGTCGACAGCGTGCCCTTGATCGCGGTGTCGCCCTTGCGGCCGTCGAGTGCCAGCGTCCACAGCGGCGACGCGAACTGCAGCTTGCTCATGTCGCCTTCGAGCGCGCCGCTGAGCTTGGCCTTGGCCTGCATCGGCCCGTCGTTGAGGCTGAACTCGCCGCCGATCGCCGCGATCTTGAAGGCCTGCGCGGAGCCTTCGAACGATGGCAGCGCCAATTGCGCCTGCAGCGTGCGCGCGCCTTGCTTCAGCGTGAGCTGAGCGTCGATCTTTTTCGCGGCGATGTTCTTGTCGCCGAACTTCAGCTGCGGCAGCGACAACTTGGCCTGCAGCTCGCCCTGATCGAGCTTGCCTTGCGCCGTGAGATCGATGTCGCTCGCATCGAGCGCCAGGGGCTCCAGCGCCAGGTCGGCGTTGCCGGCGAGCTTGGCCTTCAAGGCCGACAGCGTGGCCACGCGGCCATCGACCTCGGCCGAGAGCTTCTTGAACGCATAGCGCTTGTGCGGCGGGTCGAGCAGCAGCTCGCCCTTGAGGTTCACGTCCGCATCGAGCAGCGGCTGGTTGGCCTT
>VBDL01000194.1 GCA_005884255.1 Betaproteobacteria bacterium
CCAGCATCTGCTGCTCACCGCCCGAGAGCCGCGTGCCCTGGCTGGCCGCGCGCTCGCGCAGGTTGGGGAACATCGCGTGAATCTGCTCCAGCGCCATGCCGCCGGGCTTGAGCGTCGGCGGCAGCAGCAGGTTCTCGTGCGCCGAGAGGCTCGCGAAGATGCCGCGCTCCTCGGGGCAGTAGCCGATGCCGAGCCGTGCGATGCGGTGCGTCGGCAGGCCGATGGTTTCGGCGCCGAGCACGCGGATCGAGCCCTTGCGCGAGCCGGTCAAGCCCATGATGGCGCGCAAGGTGCTGGTGCGGCCGGCGCCGTTTCGTCCGAGCAAGGTCACCACCTCGCCTTCGTCGACGCGGAAGTTCACGCCATGCAGCACGTGCGATTCGCCGTACCAGGCGTGCAGGTCCTTGATCTCGAGGAAGGCGCTCATCAATGGGCCCCTTTTAGTTCGGCGTTCGCGGTGCCCATGTAGGCCTCGATCACCGCCGGGTTCTTCGACACCTCGGCATACGGCCCTTCGGCCAGGGTCGCCCCGCGCGCCAGCACGGTGATGGTGTCGGCAATGCTCGCCACCACGCTCATGTTGTGCTCGACCATCAGGATCGTGCGGCCGGCCGAAACCTTCTTGATCAACTGGCGGATGCGATCGACGTCTTCCAGCCCCATGCCCTGCGTCGGCTCATCGAGCAGCATCAGCTCGGGCTCCATCGCCAAGGTGGTGGCGATCTCCAGCGCGCGCTTGCGGCCGTAGGCGAGCTCCACCGTCAGCGTGTCGGCATAGCCTTCGAGGTCCACCTCGCGCAGCAGCGACAGCGCGCGCTCGTTCAGCGTGTCCAGCATGCGCTCGCTGCGCCAGAAATGGAACGAGGTGCCGAGCTTGCGCTGCAGCGCGACGCGCACGTTCTCCAGCACCGTGAGGTGCGGGAACACCGCGGAGATCTGGAACGAGCGGATGACCCCGCGGCGCGCGATGTGCGCCGGCTTGTCCTGCGTGATGTCGTCGCCGTTGAAGAGGATCTGCCCGGCGCTCGGCTCGAGGAACTTGGTCAGCAGGTTGAAGCAGGTCGTCTTGCCGGCGCCGTTGGGCCCGATCAGCGCATGGATGTGGCCGCGCTGCACGCGCAGGTTGACCTGGTTCACCGCGACGAAGCCCTTGAACTCCTTGGTCAGGCCGCGCGTTTCGAGGATTGCGTCAGTCATCTCTGCCTTTCCACCCCGCCCAGGCGCCGCGTCAGACGCCGCGCCACGTCGACCACCATGCGGCAATGCCGCGCCTCGTTGCGCGCGTGCAGCGTCGCCTTGTGCGTGCACACGCCGATGCCGGCCACCGGCTTGGCCGCCGCATCGAACACCGCGGCGCCGAAGCTGCACACGCCTTCGCGCAGGCTTTCGTCGTCCACGCTCCAGCCACGCTCGCGCACCGCAGCCAGCTCGGCGAGCAGCGCCTTCAGCGTCGCCGGCCCGCTGCCGCGCAGGCGCTGAAGGCGCGGCTGCGCATACAGCGAGCGCACGAAGGCCTCGTCGTGCCACGCCAGCATCGCCTGGCCCGACGCGGCCAGGTGCGCGGGGAAGCGCATGCCCACGCTCAGCGACAGTGCGAACGGCTGCTCGCCGGGGCGCGACGCGATGTAGACGACGTCGCTGCCGTCGAGCACCGACAGCATGATGGTCTCGTCCGGCGGCGCATCGAGTTCCTGCCACAGCGACGTGAAGGCCTGCGCCACCGTCGTGCGCGCAATGAAGGCATGCGCCAGGCCCATCACGCCGGGGCCGATGAAGAAGCTGCCGTCGCCCTCGCGCTTCAGGTAGCCGTGCGACATCAGCGTGCCGCACAGCCCGTGCATCGTGCTCTTCGGGCATTCCAGCCGCGATGCGAGCTGGCTCAGGCTCATCGCCTCGCGCGCGCCGGCCAGCAGGTCGAGCACGGCGATCGCGCGCGTCACCGCCGGCACGGCAGCGCCGCGCGGCTTAGGTGGAGACGAAGAAGCAGTGTGCATTCAGCCCATCGAACCGTGTTCGGTGTATTGAACCAGTCTAAGAAGCCGAAGCTGAAAAGTAGATGAACGTAACACCTCAACTCCGGGATAGTCCGCCTAGGGTTAACGCGGATATCTGGCGTGAATCAGGGCCTCGTAAGTGGGGCATGGACAATCCCGCCATGCCCTTGGTCTCCTGGCCCGCCCTCGCCGCCGCGCACGATCATGCGCCCGAGCGCCGGCTGCCCGTCCTCGTCGGCGACGCCGAGGTCGGATCGGTGGCGCGCGAGCACCTGCCGGCACTGGCCGCGTTCGCCGAGGCGCTGACCGTCGCCGACGATGCCGTGCGGCTCGTGCGACCCGCGGCGCTGACACACATCAACGAAGCCTTGCGCCGCGATGGGCTGATCATCGGCTGGCGCGACGAGACCTATGCGCTGGTCGACCCCGCCACGCTGCGACGCCTGGGCCGGCTGGAGCGCGCGGCGTCCCGCTTCTGGGGCACGCTGACCTTCGGCGCACATTGCAACGGCTACGTCGCCGATGCCAGCGGACGGCCCACGCACCTGTGGATCGCGCGCCGCTCCCTCACCAAGGCCACCGACCCGGGCAAGCTCGACAACCTGATCGGCGGCGGCGTGCCGCACGACCAGACGCCGCTGGAAGCGCTGCTGCGCGAGGCCTGGGAAGAGGCCGGGCTGCGCACGTCACAACTTGCGGTGCTGCGGCCAGGCCGCATGGTGCGCCTGTACCGCGACATCCCCGAAGGCCTGCAGCACGAGTGGCTGTACGTCTACGACCTGGCACTCGCCGCCGACGCGCAGCCGCGCAACCAGGACGGCGAGGTCGCCGAGCTGCGGCTGCTGCCGGTCGCCGAGGCGCTGGCGCTGGCCGCGAGCGATGAGATGACGGTCGACGCGTCGCTGGTGACGCTGGATTTCGCGCTGCGACACCATCTCTTACACGACGTCGACGCCACCGGCGTACTGCTCGAGCCACGCGCTTGGCCACCCGACGGATGAATCCCTGCCATCGAGGCGTACACGGGCAGAGAGTTCCTTCAGGCTGTTTGAACTGATTCTTGAAGCCCGGTGAACCGCCGCCCTCGCCACAGCCCCGAGACTTGGCCCGCACGACTGCCGCCCGACTTCGATGTCCTCCACCCGCCCTGATCGCTATTCCCCGACCGCCGTGGCGCTGCACTGGCTGCTGGCCGTGCTGATCGTCGTCTCGTTCGGCATGGGCCTGTACATGGTCGACTTGCCCTTCTCGCCGGCTCGGCTGAAGCTGTTCAACTGGCACAAGTGGGCCGGCTTTGTGGTGCTCGCGCTGTCGGCACTGCGCCTGCTGTACCGCCTGATGCACCGCCCGCCGCACGAGCTGCCGGCGCCGGCCTGGCAGCAGCGCGCGGCGCAGGCCACGCACGGCGGGCTGTACCTGCTGTTCTTCGCGGTGCCACTCGTGGGCTGGGCCTACACCTCGGCCACCGGCTTCCCGCTGGTGCCCTTCGGCCTGTGGCAGCTGCCCGACTTCGTGCCGGTCGACAAGGAACTCGCCGAGACGCTGAAGCTCTGGCACAAGTATTTGTCGTACGCGATGGGCGTGCTGGTGCTGATGCACACGGGCGCCGCGCTGAAGCACCACTTCGTCGACCGCGACGGCACGCTCGGCCGCATGTGGCTGCGCGGCCGCACGGCCTGAACCCTCTTCGTCTGGAGCCCGCATGAGAAGCCTCGTCCCCGCCCTGCTGTTAGCCGCCGCGGGCAGCGCCTTCGCGCAAACGCCGGCCAAGCTGGTCACGCCGCAAAGCGAGATCGTGTTCGTCAGCAAGCAGATGGGCGTGCCCGTCGAAGGCAAGTTCAAGAAGTTCGACGCGCAGATCGCGCTCGACCCGAAGAAGCCCGAGGCCGGCAAGGTCGCGCTGAACATCGACATCGGCAGCGCCACGCTGGGCGTGCCCGAGAGCGACGCCGAGCTGCCGAAGGCGCCGTGGTTCAACGCCGCGAAGTTCCCGCAGGCGAGCTTTCAGTCCACCGCCATCAAGGGACTGGGCGCCGGCAAGTTCGAAGTTGCGGGCAAGCTCAGCATCAAAGGCAACACGCAGGACCTGGTGGTGCCGGTCACGCTCACGCAGGCCGGCGGTACGTCCACCGCCACCGGCGCCTTCACGATCAAGCGGCTCGATTTCAAGATCGGCGAAGGCGAATGGGCCGACACGTCGATGGTCGCCAACGACGTGCAGGTCAAGTTCAAGCTTTCGCTCAACGGCGTCGCACCGCTGTAACGCCCTTCCGTTCACCTTACCCCGGAGACACCCCACATGAAGTCCCTCCTCCTTGCCAGCGCCCTGCTCGCCGCCGTCGCCGGCGCCCACGCCGAAACCGGCACCTACGCCGTCGACCCGACGCACACCTTCGCGTTCTGGGAGATCGGCCACTTCGGCACCTCGACCAACCGCGGCCGCTTCCCGGTGAAGGAAGGCGCGGTGCAGTTCGACCGCGCGGGCAAGGCCGGCAAGGCCGAGATCACCATCGACACCGCGGCGCCGAACAGCGGCGTGGGCGCGCTGGACAAGCACCTGGCGAGCAAGGATTTCTTCAACGCCGCCGAATTCCCCACCGCGAAGT
>VBDL01000195.1 GCA_005884255.1 Betaproteobacteria bacterium
GTCGGCCTGCTTCATCAGCAGCGCGAAGTACAGGCCCGCCGGGCCGCCGCCGATGCATACGATGTTCATGCCGCCGTCTCCTGTAAACCACTTGCCGGAGAATAGTTTACTTCTAAACTAAATGCACGGGAATCCATGGGGGCGACGCACCCTGCCAGCATGGCATCATCGCCGCCCGATGTTGCCCCCGTCCCCTGCTGCCGAAGTGTCCCGGCGCGTTCCCTTGCGCCGCAGCCTGCTGCTCAGCGCCTCGGCCCTCGTGCTGGCCTCGCTGGCCGCCTTCGTGGTCAGCCTCTATGCTTTCGTCTACCGCCCGCTGGCGCACGACCTTGCCGCTGCGCAGCTGGGCGTGGCGTCCGAGCAGGTGGAAGCGCGGCTGCGCACCTTGGTCAGTCGCGCCGAAGCGGTGGTGCGCATCGACCACGACTGGGGCCGCAGCGGTCTGATCGATGCCACCCACGTCGAGCGCGTCAACCAGCTGCTGCTGCCGCTGCTGCGGCGCGGCCCGCAGCTGTCGTCGATGGTCGTGGCGCACCAGTCCGGTCGCGAGTTGCTGCTGCTGCGCCTGCCCGACGGCCGCTGGATGAACCGCCTCACCGACCCGGCCGCAGGCCAGCGCGCGCGCTACCTGAGCTGGAGCGCCGCGGGCAAGCTCGAGAAGGAGGAAACGCGCGAGCTCGACTACGACGCGCGCGAGCGCCCCTGGTTCCAGGGCGCGATGGCCTTGAGCAGCGAAGAGGACGTGCACTGGACCGCGCCCTACCAGTTCCGCTCCACGCAGGAGCCGGGCTTGTCGCTGTCGGTGCGCTGGACGGCGCCCGATGGGCGCTATGCCATGGGCAGCGACATCACCTTGACCGATCTGTCGCGCTTCACGCGCGAGATCGTCGTCGGCAACAGCGGGTACACCGCCATCTTCAGCGGCGACGGCAAGCTCGTCGCGGTACCGCGCGATGCGCGCTTCAGCGGCGACGAAGGCATCAAGAACGCGGTGCTGAAGACCCCGGCCGAGCTGGGCCTGGCGCCGTTGTCGGCCGCCTTCGCGCTGTGGCGCGACGCCGGCACGCCCGAGGGCCGGCTGCTGCGCCTGCACAGCGACGGCGTCGCCTGGGTCGCGATCTTCAAGCGCACGAGCTTCGGCTCGCAGAACTTCTGGGTCGCGACGATGGCGCCGGAGGCCGACTTCGCGCCGTTCTCCGCGGTGCATGCGGGCGGCATCGCGCTGCTGGTGCTCATCACGCTGGTGATGGCGGCCATCGTCAGCTCGCGGCTGGCCAAGCGCTTCGCCCGGCCGCTGGAGCAGCTCGCCGTGCAAAGCGCGCGCATTGGGCGCCTGGAGCTGGAGCAGCCCGAGCCCGTGCGCTCGCGCTGGCGCGAGGTCGACGATCTCGGCCAGGCGCAGGAGGCGATGCGCGTGGAGCTGCTCGCCGCCACGCGGCGCTTAGGCCAGGCCGCCGAGACGCTGGAGGCCAAGGTGGCCGAGCGCACGCGCGAGCTGGAAGAGGCCAAGGAGGCCGCCGATGCC
Organism: Betaproteobacteria bacterium; assembly: GCA_005884255.1. Classification (GTDB taxonomy): domain Bacteria; phylum Pseudomonadota; class Gammaproteobacteria; order Burkholderiales; family Burkholderiaceae_C; genus VBDL01. The sequence goes on from VBDL01000195.1 coordinate 1,526, forward strand.
GCCAGCCGCGCGAAGGCCGACTTCCTCGCCAACATGAGCCACGAGATCCGCACGCCGATGAACGCCATCATCGGCATGGCGCACCTGGCCGTGCGCTCCGGCCTGCCGCCGCGCCAGCACGACTACATGCTGAAGATCCAGCAGGCCGGCCTGCACCTGCTGCAGCTGATCAACGACGTCCTCGACACCTCGAAGATCGAGGCCGGCAAGCTGACGCTGGAGCACAGCGAGTTCGCGCTCGACGAGGTGATGGACAACGTGGCCAACCTGATCGGCGAGAAGGCCGCCGAGAAGGGGCTGGAGCTGGTGTTCGACGTCGCGCGCGACATCCCCGAGCGACTGATCGGCGACCCCCTGCGCCTGGGCCAGGTGCTGCTGAACTACGCGAGCAACGCGGTGAAGTTCACCGAACGCGGCGAGATCGACGTCATCGTGCGCCTGCGCGAGCACAGCGCCAGCGGCGTGCTGCTCGAGTTCCAGGTGCGCGACACCGGCGTGGGCCTGAGCGAGGAGAAGCAGGCACGGCTCTTCCGGTCCTTCGAACAGGCCGACGTGTCCACCACGCGCAGGTACGGCGGCTCGGGCCTGGGCCTGGCGATTGCCAAGCGGCTGGCCGAGATGATGGGCGGCGAGGTCGGCGTGCGCAGCCTGCCCGGCCAGGGCAGCACCTTCTGGTTCACTGCGCGCTTGGGGCAAGCGCAATCGCCGCAGCCGGCGCGGCCGCCGCTGCCGATGGTGGCCGGCCGTCGCGCGCTGGTGGTCGACGACGTGGCGCAGGCGCGCCACGTGCTCACCGACATGCTGGGCAGCCTGGCCATCGCCGTGACCAGCGTCGACTCGGGCGCTGCCGCGCTGGCCGAGATCGAGGCCGCGCAACGCGAGGGTCACCCTTACGACGTGGTGTTCCTCGACTGGATGATGCCGGGCATGGACGGGCTGGAGACCGCGCGCCGCATCCAGCAGCTCACCGAGGCGTGGCCCGGCGCGAAGCCGCATCTGGTGATGGTCACCGCCTACGGCCGCGAGGACGTGCTCGGCGGCGCCGTGGCCGGAGGCATCGAGACCTTGATCACCAAGCCGGTCAGCGCGTCGAGCTTGCTCGACACCGTGCGCCGGCTGTTCGCCAACGCGCCGGCGCTGCCATTGCCTGCGCCGGCCGAGGAGGCCAACGCGCCGATGTCGGCGCTGGCCGGCGCGCGCATTCTGCTCGCCGAGGACAACCGGTTGAACCAGGAAGTGGCGCTGGCGGTGCTGGCCGAGGCGGGCATGCAGATCGACGTGGTGGCCGATGGCGCGGCGGCGGTGGCGAGCGTGCGCGAGCACGAGTACGACGCCGTGCTGCTCGACATGCAAATGCCCGTGATGGATGGGCTCGATGCGGCGCGCGCCATCCGCGCATTGCCCGGCCGCGAACGCTTGCCGCTGATCGCGATGACGGCCAACGCGATGCTCGAAGACCGCGAGCGCTGCCTCGCCGCCGGCATGAACGACCATATCGCCAAGCCCTTCGACCCGGAGCGGCTGTGGCAGACCCTGCAGCACTGGATCGCGCCGCGGACCCCTTCGCCGGCCCCGGCCGCGCCGGTGGCAGCAGCGGGGCCGGTGCCGCGCGACATTGCCGGGCTCGACGTGAACGGATCGCTGCAGCGCCTGGGCGGCCGCGAGACGCTGTACCTCACGGTGCTGAAGATGTTCGTCGGCCACGCGGGCGCAGCCGACGAGATCCGCCGCGCGCTGCGCAGCGGCCAGCAGCAGCAGGCGCAGGAGGTGGCGCATGCGCTGCGCGGCGCGGCCGCCAACGTCGGCGCGCAGGCCGTGGCCGAATCCGCCGCCGGCATCGAAGGCGCGCTCGCCGCGCGTGCGCCGGCCGACGTGGTGGACAACCTCGTCGATGCGCTCGCGACGCAGCTGAACGACTTGATCACACAGTTGCGCCAGCGCATACCGATGTAGTCGATGGCGTTATTTGCGGGCGGCACAATGACCGCATGGACAGCCCCCACGCTCACTTCGTTCACTGCCCCCCGAGGGGGCGCTCAGCGCCCTTCGGGCGGCCGGGCGGGCGCTGATGAACAAGGCTTTCACCCGCGAAGCCGACAGCAGCGACGACGATGACGACGACGTCGGCTTGCCGGCGCTGCCGCAAGGCACGAAGAACTACATCACGCCGGACGGCTATCGCCGCCTGCGCGAGGAGCTGATGGGTCTGCTCGACGTCGAGCGGCCCAAGGTGGTGGAAGCGGTGTCGTGGGCAGCGAAGAACGGCGACCGCTCGGAAAACGGCGACTACATCTACGGCAAGAAGCGGCTGCGCGAGATCGACCGGCGCATCCGCTTCCTCACCAAGCGGCTGGACATCGCCGAGGTGGCCGACCCGTCGGCGCACCACGGCCACGACCAGATCTTCTTCGGTGCCACCGTCACCTACGCCAACAGCAAAGGCGAGGAGCGCACGATCACCATCAAGGGCATCGACGAGGCCGACAACCTGCACGGCGAAGTGAGC
>VBDL01000196.1 GCA_005884255.1 Betaproteobacteria bacterium
CGAGCTCGTCGAGCAGGCGCTGCGCAAGGGCGGCCCGAAGTGCGACAACGTCACCGTGATCTGCGTTGAGTGGGAGTCCGCCGAGGACAATGACAGCCTCAGCGGCATCTCCACGCAAAGCCTCGGTGAAGAGGTGTTCGCGTGGACGATCCAGGCGAGCGTGCTCGGCCAGGAGCCGGCCGACGAACTCGACGAAGCCGAGATCGAGCGCTCGATCAAGGAAATCAACGAGGCGATCCGGCGCTCCTCGCAGAAAAAGTCGTAGGGTGGGCTTCAGCCCACCATCCCCGTGGGCTGAACCCCACCCTACCAAGACTCCCTCATGAGCTTCATCCGAACCTCCGGCCGCGCCGCCGATGCGCTGCGCCCGGTCACTCTGACCCGCCACTACACCAAGCACGCCGAGGGTTCGGTGCTCGTTGCCTTCGGTGACACCAAGGTGCTGTGCACCGCGTCGGTCGAAGAGCGCGTGCCGCCGCACAAGAAGGGCAGCGGCGAAGGCTGGGTCACCGCCGAATACGGCATGCTGCCGCGTGCGACGCACACGCGCAGCGATCGCGAAGCGGCGCGCGGCAAGCAAAGCGGCCGCACGCAGGAGATCCAGCGCCTCATCGGCCGCTCGCTGCGCTGCGTGTTCGATCTCGCCGCTTTAGGTGAGCGCACGATCAGCCTCGATTGCGACGTGCTGCAGGCCGATGGCGGCACGCGCACGGCGGCCATCACCGGTGCCTTCGTCGCCGCGCACGATGCGGTGAGCTGGCTGCTCGCGCAGGGCAAGATCGCGCGCAGCCCGATCACGGATTTCGTCGGCGCGGTGTCGGTGGGCATCGTCGAAGGCACGCCGCTGCTGGACCTCGAATACATCGAGGACTCCGTGTGCGACACCGACATGAACGTCGTGATGACCGGCTCGCACGGCTTCGTCGAGATCCAGGGCACGGCCGAGGGCGCCGCCTTCACGCGGGCGCAGATGGACGAGCTGATGGAGCTGGCGGCCAAGGGCATCCGCGAACTGATCACCGCGCAGAAGGTCTCATTGGGCTTGTGATGAAGCTGGTCCTCGCCTCCAACAACGCCAAGAAGCTCGCCGAGCTGAAGGTGTTGTTCGCGCCCTTGTTGCTGGACTTGGTGGCTCAGGGCACGCTCGGCATCGCGGAGGCCGAGGAGCCGCACTTCAGCTTCGTCGAGAACGCACTGGCCAAGGCGCGGCATGCGGCGCGCAAGAGCGACGGCCCCGCCATCGCCGACGATTCGGGCCTGTGCGTCGATGCGCTCGGCGGCGCGCCGGGCGTGGTGTCGGCGCACTATGCGTCGGTGGCGCTGCCGCCGGGGGACCGCGAGGTGCAGCGCCGCGTGCAGGACGAGGCCAACAACCGGCTGCTGCTGGAGCGCCTGCACAACCGCGACGACCGCCGGGCACGCTTCGTCAGCACACTGGTGGCGCTGCGCTCCGCTGACGATCCCGAACCGCTGACTGCCTTAGGCCGCTGGGAGGGCGAAATCCTGCGCGCGCCGCGCGGCAAGGGCGGCTTCGGCTACGACCCCCTGATGTGGATCCCGTCGCTGTCGCACACGGTGGCCGAGCTGCCCGCCGAGCAGAAGAACGCGCTGAGCCACCGCGCGCTCGCCGCGCGCCAGATGCTGCAATTGATGCGTGAGGTGTGGCACCTTGGGTGACGTGCTAGCGAGATATCTGCGGCCGGGCACCTTGCAGCTCGGCGCGCCGCCGCCGCTGGCGCTGTACGTGCACCTGCCGTGGTGCCTGAAGAAGTGTCCGTATTGCGACTTCAATTCCCACGAGTGGAGCGCTGGCGCGCCGCCCGAGGATCGCTACCTCGACGCCGTGCGCGCCGATCTCGATGCCGCACTGCCACTGGTGTGGGGCCGCCGCATCGTGAGCGTCTTCATCGGAGGCGGCACGCCGAGCCTGTTCTCGCCCGAAGCGATCGATCGGCTGCTCGCCGACGTGCGCGCGCGGCTGCCGCTGGAGCCCGGCTGCGAGATCACGCTGGAAGCCAACCCCGGCACCTTCGAGCGCGAGCGCTTCCGCGCGTTTCGCGCCGCCGGCGTCACGCGCTTGTCGATCGGCGTGCAGAGCTTCGACGACGCGAAGCTGAAGGCGCTCGGCCGCGTGCACGACCGCACGCAGGCGATGGCCGCGATCGAAGAGGCCGCCGCGGCCTTCGACACCTTCAACATCGACCTGATGTATGCGCTGCCGCAGCAGACGCTGGCCGAGCTCGAGTCGGATTTGAGGCAGGCGCTGGCCTTCGAGCCGCCGCACCTGAGCGTCTACCACCTGACGATCGAGCCGAACACCTTCTTCGCCAAGCATCCGCCCCCGGTGCCCGACGATGACCTGGCGTCCGAGATGCTCGACCGCATCGCCGAGGTCACGGCCGCCGCAGGTCTGCAGCGCTACGAGGTGTCGGCCTATGCGCGCGCGGGCCACCAGTGCACGCACAACCTGAACTACTGGCAGTTCGGCGACTACCTCGGCATCGGCGCCGGCGCGCACAGCAAGCTCAGCTATCCGCATCGCGTCGTGCGCCAGGTGCGCTGGCGCGAACCGGTCGCCTACATGCGCGAGGCGCTGGCCGGGAACGCGGTGTCGAACGACGACGAGGTAGCGCGCGACCAGCTGCCCTTCGAGTTCATGCTCAACGCGCTGCGCTTGCGCGAGGGTTTCGAGTTGGCGCGCTTCCAGGAGCGCACCGGCCTGCCGCCAAGCGCGATCGACGCGCCGCTGCGCGAGGCAGAGGCGCGCGGCCTCATCGAGCGCGACTGGCAGCGCGTGCGGCCTACCGCACGCGGTTTCGACTTCCTCTCCGATTTGCAGTCGCTGTTCCTGGGGTAGCGACCACTGCCTAGGGTAGCGACCACTGTGCCTGCACGCCGAGCTGCAGGTTACGGCGGCGCAGGCTGCCCACGTCGGCGCCCTGGCTCAATTGTGTCCATGCGAAGGCAGGCGTGAGCTTGATCGGGCCGAGCGCATACGAGCGCTGCGCCTGCAGCCCGAGCAGCTTGCCATGCGGCGGATCGGCGATGCCGGGCACATAGGCGCCGAGCGACACGCCGACGCGACCGATGTGCGCGCGCAGCAGCTGCTCGCCCTCTTCGGACAGCCAGCCCAGCGTCAGCAGCCGGCTGTCCGGCCCCTGCGATGCGCCGCTCCAGCGCGTGCCGTTGGTGTAGCCCTGCCGCAATAGGTGTTGGCGTACTCGGCGTACCAGCGCTGTGCGCCATCGGCGCTCCAGGCCTCCACGCCGAACAGGCCGAGGAATTTCGACGGCAGGATGCCGGCCTGATCCTCGCCGATCATCTGGCCGTAGAAGGCGCAGCGACGCGCACGGCCGCAACTTACGCGCAGGTCATAGCCAGCCATCTCGTTGGCTGGGTCGACGGCGGCCTGCGCTGCCGTGTCGGCGTTCAGGCCGGTGCCGAAGAAGGCGCGCAGAAAGTTGCGAACGCCGCCGGGACGCCCCTCGCCGTCGGTCTGGATGGTGCGGCTCAGACCCACCTCGACCTGTGGATGCGGCTTGAAGCTCAGGCGCAGCCCGCTCATCAGGAAACCCGTGGGCTGCTGTGCGACGACCGCCGGATCGCGTGCCTTGGCGACGAAGAATTCGAAGCTCCACGGCCCCACCCATGCGAGCCACGGTGTCGTGGGCGCCCGCGCGCTGGCGCGCTGCGCGCCGAAGGCAATCCACTGTGGCGTGTTGTTGCCGAGGATCAGGCTGCTCTGCCAGCCCGGCCCCCACCAATGCGGCGTGGCCGAGAGCTGCAGGTTCAGGCCGAGCGCCTGCGCCACCAGTGCCGAGTCGTCCAGCCGCCAGGTGGCACGGGTCGTCGTGGCCGGTGCGGACAGGTCCAGCGCATCGGACACCGGGGCTTGCTCGATGCGCACGCCCAGGCGCGCGTCGAGCCAGCTCGGCATGCCGGCCGCACCGCTCAGCGCCGACGTGTGGAGCGCGGCCGTGGTGCCTGGCGTGTAGTTGTCGCCGAACCCCACGGGCGCCTCTTTGCGCGAGCGCAGCTGCAGGCTCGCATCGGCCTGCGCGGCACGCGCCAGATCGCGGCGCAGCGCATCGCGCGCGGCGGCCAGCGCGTCGGGCAATTCGGTGGGCAGCTCATCGAGCGCTTCGCGCACCGCCTGCGCCGGCAAGGGCCATTGCGTGAGAGGCAATGCCAAACCGGCTTCATCGGCCAGGCGCTGCAAGTGATGGCGTGCGCTGACCGAGGGCACGTAGGGCAGCGAGGCCGGCGTCGCCGCACGCACCTCGATCCCCGCAGCGCCGCACAGCATCCAGAGGCCGAACCAAGCGCGATGCCATCGCCGAAACACTGGAACGACCTTTCACGGGAGCGGGGGTAGGCGGGGGCTGCAAGCAGCATGCCAGTGTGATCTTGTTGGCATCACACGGGTAGGGGCCGGTGCGCTCTGCGCGCGTCTTGGGCAGCGTCAGGCGGCGACCACCATCGACTGGCGCGAGCGCTCCAGCTCTTCGCGCAGCCACGTGCGCAGTGCGACCAGCGGTGGCCAGTCGCGCAGGCTCGGCGGGTACACCAGGTGGTAGTTGTAGCCGCCTTCGAGGGTGATCGCCTGCGGCCACAGGCGCGCCAGGCGCTGCTCGCCGAATGCATCGGCGGCGAGCAGCTCGCGCGCCAAGGCGATGCCCAGCCCTTGCTCGGCCGCCTGCAGCATCAGGCCGGCATCGTTGAAGCTGGCCACCGGCACGACCCGACGTTTCACGCCCATTGCGGCGAACCAGTGCGCCCACGTGTCCACGTCGCCGAGCAGGGGCTCATCGGCGAGCGCCTGCGCCGGCGCACCGGCGAGCCGGCGCGCCGTGGCCGGCGTGCCCACCGCGACGAAGGGCGACTCGATCAGCAACTCGTTCTCCAGCCCCGGCCACGGCCCCTTGCCCTGACGCACCGCGGCGTGGAAGCCCTCGCGCTGCAGGTCCATCACGCGGTGTGAGGCGTCGAGCTCGATCGCGATGTCCGGATGGGCGTCGCGCCAGCGCGCGATGCGCGGCAGCAGCCAGCGCTGCGCGAACGAGGGCAGCGTGGTCAGGCGCAGGCGCCGCTCGGTACCGCCGTCGGCCGCCGCGGCGGCATGCACGGCTTCGTCCAGCTGCACCCAGGCGCGCTCCACACCCTGCAGCAGCGCCTCGCCGGCGGCGTTGAGCACGATGCGCCGGCCGCGGCGGTGGAACAGCTCGAAGCCGAGCTGCTCCTCCAGACCGCGGATCTGCTGGCTCACCGCGCCGTGCGTGAGGCTCAGCTCCTCGGCGGCGGCGCGCAGGTTCTGCAGCCGCGCCGCAGCGCGAAAGGCCGCGAGGTTCTGCAGCGGCAGGCGAGGAAGGCGAGGCATGCTGGTGAGCTTAGCTCACCAAGCTGGCTGGAACAAATCGATTCCATCGGGCAGGCTGGGCATCTATTCTCACCAGCATGCAAAACGCCCCCTGGAGAGATCACCATGCACAGCGTCTGCCTGCCTCAACTGATTCGCCTCTCGCGCCCCTGGCCCTTGCGTTGGCTGGATGCGGCATCCGATGCACTCTCTCGCCTGCGGCAGCGCCACCAGCATGCGATCGACGTCGCCGCAGCGGTCGAACTGAGCGAAGAGACTCTGCGCGACATCGGCGCGCCCGATGAATTGCTGCGCGAAGCGGCGGCGCGGCGCGAAGCAGACTATCTGCGAGCGGCGGAATTGCGGCTGGGCTTCGGCCGCGGCGTCACCGATCGCGGCGCCTGGTAGCCTTGGCTTGGATCAAACCCGGTTCATCGAGAGCCCGGCCGTGCTGCGCAGGTGCTCGATGACGCGCGGCGCGATGCGCGTCAGCGGCAACACCTCGTCGGCCGCGCCCGCGGCGATGGCTTCGCGCGGCATGCCGAAGACCACGCAGCTGGCCTCGTCCTGGCAGATGTTGAAGCTGCCGGCGTCGCGCATTTCCTTCATCGCCTTCGCGCCATCGGCGCCCATGCCGGTGAGCATGATGCCCACCGCGTTGGGGCCGGCCACGCGCGCGGCCGACTTGAACAGCACTTCCACCGAGGGCATGTGGCGGTTCACCGGCTCGGTGGCCTGCACGCGGGCGATGTAGTTGGCGCCCGAGCGCTCGACGCTCAGGTGCTCGCCGCCCGGCGCGATGTAGGCGTGGCCGGGCAGCACGCGCTCGCCGTCGGTCGCTTCCTTGACGCGGATCCTGCACAGCCCATCGAGCCGCGCCGCATAGCTGCGCGTGAAGCCGGCCGGCATGTGCTGCGTGATGATCACGCCCGGCGAATCGGGCGGCAGGTTCATCAGCACTTCCTTGGTCGCCTCGGTACCGCCGGTGGAGGCACCGATGAAGACGAGCTTCTCGGTGGACAGCCGGCCCACCGGGCGGACGGGCACGGCGGCCTGCGGCAGCGTGACGGGGCTCGTCGCGGCAGCCGGCGCGCGCTGCACGCGCGCCCGCGCGGCGATGCGCACTTTCTCGGTGATGTCGGTGGCCAGCGCGCGCATGCCGTCAGCCACGCCGATCTTCGGCTTGGCGACGAAGTCGATGGCACCGAGCTCCAGCGCGCGCAGCGTGACGTCGGCGCCGCGCTCGGTCAGCGTGGACACCATCACTACCGGCATCGGCCGCAGGCGCATCAGCTTGGAGAGGAAGTCGATGCCGTCCATGCGCGGCATCTCGACGTCCAGCGTGATCACGTCCGGGTCGAGGGTGCGGATCATTTCGCGCGCCACATAGGGGTCGCTCGCCGCGCCCACGCATTCCATGTCGGGCTGCCGGTTGATGATCTCGCCGAGCAGGCTGCGCACCAGCGCCGAGTCGTCGACAACCACCACTCTTGTCTTTGACATGGGCTGCGCTCCTAGAACAAGTCGATCGAACCGCCGCCGGTGGCCGCGGGAGCGGCCTTCTGCGCGGCGACGCGGTCCTGCGCGACCACGGCCTCGGCGTTCGCCGGTGCCAGGCGCTTGACCATGGCCTTGCCGCTGGCCGGCAGGAAGCACACCTTGCGCGGATAGACGTCGAGCACATCGCGGCTGACGATGGGAATGCGCTCGGTCTTCAGGTAGTCGAGCACGAACTGCGTGTTGCGCTCGCCGACGTTGATGGTGTTCATGCCGCTGATCACCGCGCCGCCGCCGAAGACCTTGGCCTCCATCGTCAGGCGCGACGCGCCCTTCTTCATCATCTCGTTGATGAGCAGCTCCATCGCGTAGGAGCCGTAGCGGCCGCTGCTGTTGTCACCCTGGCCCGTGCCCTCGGGCAGCATGAAGTGGTTCATGCCGCCAACCTTGGCCTGGCGGTCCCACAGGCAGGCGGCGATGCAGGAGCCGAGCGTGGTCATGATCAGCACATCTTCGTCGTAGACGAAGAACTCGCCGGGCAGCACCTTGACCGCCTCGTTCTTGAAGTGCGCGTCGTAGTAGAAGAACGAGGCCTCGCCGGGGCGCCGCGGGGCGGACTTCAACCGGTCCAGGCGCGGCGTCGCGTTCAGCGTCGACACGAGCGGTGGAGGCGGGGTGCTGCGCGGGAAGGCGGTGACTGCTGCGGTGGCCATGGACTCTGGGCGGAATTGAAAGCGGGGGCGGTGCGCGTCAGACGCGCTCGTAGATCGTCTTGCCGCGCAGGCGGAACAGGTCGCGCGAGTCGGTGAAGTTTTCAGAGTGGCCGACGTACAGCAGGCTGCGCGGCTTCATCACCGCGTGCATGCGCTCGAGCACGCGCCGCTGCGTGGGCGCGTCGAAATAGATCATCACGTTGCGGCAGAACACCACGTCGAAGGGCTCGCCCAGCGGCCACGAACTCGCCATCAG
>VBDL01000197.1 GCA_005884255.1 Betaproteobacteria bacterium
TCAGCTCCTCGATCTTCTTGCCGACCACCATCATCAGGTCGGCCAGCTCGTCGATCACCACCACCACGTGCGGCAGGCGCTCCAGCGGCTCCGGCTGCTCGGGCGTCAGGCTGAACGGGTTGCCGAGCTTCTCGCCGCGCGCAGCGGCCTCGTCGATCTTCTTGTTGTAGCCGGACAGGTTGCGCACGCCGAGCTTGCTCATCAGCTTGTAGCGCCGCTCCATCTCGCCGACACACCAGTTCAGCGCGTTGGCCGCCTGCTTCATGTCGGTGACCACCCGCGCGAGCAGGTGCGGGATGCCCTCGTACATGCTCATCTCGAGCATCTTCGGGTCGATGAGGATGAGCCGCACGTCGCGCGCCTCGGCCTTGTACAGCACCGACAGGATCATCGCGTTGATGCCCACCGACTTGCCCGAGCCGGTGGTGCCGGCCACCAGGCAGTGCGGCATCTTCGCCAGGTCGGCGACCACAGGCAAGCCGACGATGTCCTTGCCCAGGCCCATCGTGAGCATCGACTGCGCGTCGTTGTAGACCTGCGAGCCGAGAATCTCCGCAAGGCGAATGGTCTGCCGCTTGGCGTTCGGCAGCTCCAGCGCCATGTAGTTCTTGCCGGGGATCGTCTCGACGACGCGGATGCTCACCAGGCTCAACGAGCGCGCCAGGTCCTTCGCCAGGTTGACGATCTGCGAGCCCTTCACGCCGGTGGCCGGCTCGATCTCGTAGCGCGTGATCACCGGGCCGGGCGACGCAGCGACCACGCGCACGTCGACGCCAAAGTCCTTGAGCTTCTTCTCGATCAGCCGCGAGGTCATCTCCAGCGACTCGGGCGTCACCGTCTCCATGCGCCCCGGCGGTGCATCGAGCAGGTCGACCTGCGGCAGCTTGGTGTCGGCCAGTTCGGTGAACAGCGGCTTCTGCCGCTCCTTGGCCACGCGCTCGGACTTCGGCACCTCGACCACCGGCGCCTCGATGACGATGGGCACATGATCCTCGATCACATGGCGCTCGACCTCGACCACGTGCTCGCGCTCGCGCAGGGCCAGCTCGCCGAGGCGGATGTCTTCGGCGCGCTCGATGCGTTCCTGGCGCTTCTCGCGCAGGCCCTCGATCGCTTCGCCGATGCGCTCGGCAACACGCAGCCACGAGAAGCGCAGCGCCATCGACACGCCGGCCACGAGCGCGGCGATCCACAGCACGCCGGAGCCGGCGAAGCCCAGCCACTGCATGCTGGTCTTGCCGAGCGCGTATCCGAGCACGCCGCCCGCATGCTCGCCGGGCAGGCGCATCTCCCACTGGTACAGCCGCGTCCATTCGAGCGCACTGCTGGCGGCGATCAGCAACAGCAGGCCAACCCAGAACAGCAAGCGATGGCGGATGCGGTGCTCGTCAGGCGGTGGCAGCAAATCGCCTCGCAGCCAACGCGCCAGTGCACTCAGCCAGGCGCGAAAGCCCACCACCGGCAACCACCACGCGGAGTAGCCGAAGAGGTAGAGCAGGAGGTCGGCCCACCAGGCACCAAGCAACCCGGCCTTGTTGTGCAGCGCGCCGCCGTCACCGGATGTGGAGAAGCCCGGGTCGCCGGCGTGATGCGTGGCCAGCGCCAGCAAGGTGATCAGCCACACCACGGCACCAACGACGACCGCAGCCTGCAGCCGCCAGCGCGGCGCTTCGGCGGCCGGGACACCGGCACGCGCGGCGCCGGGCGAGGTGCTCAAAGAGCCGAGCGGAAAAGTCATGCGCGCGATTGTGGCGCATGCGCCCGACGCGCCCGTATCAGTCGGTGCGTTGTAGCTCTTTCAGCACGACGGAGCCGTTTTCGAGCGTCTCGATGACGCCACGCTCTTCCAGATCCTTCATCACGCGGCTGACCATCTCGCGCGAGGCGCCGACGATCTTCGCCATGTCCTGGCGCGAGACCTTGCCTCGGATCAGCTTGCGGCCGTTGTCCTCTTCGGCCATGTCGAGCAGCGTGCGAGCGACGCGGCCGTAGACGTCGAGCAGCGCGAGCGATTCGATCTGCCGGTCGGCGGCGCGCAGGCGCGATACGAGGCCGCGCAGGATGGCGTATGAGAGGCTGGAGTTCTCGGGCAGGCAGCGCGCGAATTCCGCACGGCCGAGGATCAGCATGTCGGTCTGCACCTCGGCGCGCACGGTGGCCGAGTGCGGCTCGTTGTCGATCAGGCTCATCTCGCCGACGTAGTCGCCCGGGTGCAGCACCGCGAGGATGACCTCGCGGCCGCGGGAATCGGAGGTCAGCACGCGGGCGCGGCCGTTGAGCAGGATGAACAGTGCGTTGGACTTGCGCCCATGCTCGACGATGATCTCGCCCCGGCGGAAGCGGCGCTTGACCACACTGTCGGCGATGGCCTGGGCCTGATCGTTGGTGAGCATCGAAAACAGGGGCACCCGGCGGATCAGATCGAGGTTTGACAGCATCGACATCGGCGTTCCCTTTTCGTGTCTTTGTGCGCGTGGTTCGCGACCCGGCTGCGGCGTGGCAAATTGCCGCCGTCCGTAGAATTTGCCTATTGTGCCCATTGACAGGCTTGGCGCCACTGGGTTTGAACCCCATGTGACACTGGCCGTGGGCTCGATGCGACGCCCTCCCCCTCAAAGCAAGCTCCCGACCCGATGAGTTCCACTCCCCTGCATGCCCAGGTGTTGATCCTGGGTTCCGGCCCTGCCGGCTACACCGCGGCCGTCTACGCCGCGCGCGCCAACCTGAAGCCCGTGCTCGTCACCGGCATCGCGCAAGGCGGCCAGCTGATGACCACCACCGACGTCGACAACTGGCCCGCCGACGTGGCCGGCGTCCAAGGCCCGGATCTGATGCAGCGCTTCCTGCAGCATGCCGAGCGCTTCAACACGCAGATCGTGTTCGACCACATCAACGAGGTCGATCTGTCGCAGCGGCCCTTCAAGCTCAAGGGCGACTCGGGCGCCTATACGGCCGACTCGCTGATCATCTGCACCGGCGCCTCGGCCAAGTACCTCGGGCTACCGAGCGAGGAAGCCTTCATGGGCCGCGGCGTCAGCGGTTGCGCGACGTGTGACGGCTTCTTCTACCGCGAAGAAACGGTGTGCGTGGTCGGCGGCGGCAACACTGCGGTCGAGGAAGCGTTGTATCTGTCGAACATCGCGAGCAAGGTGCACCTGGTGCATCGGCGCGACAAGTTCCGCTCCGAAGCCATCCTCGTGGACAAGCTGATGGAGAAGGTCGCCGCCGGCAAGATCGAGCTGCACCTGTTCCACACGCTCGATGAAGTGCTGGGCGACCCATCCGGCGTGACCGGCGTGCGCCTGAAGTCGACGCAGGATGGCAGCACCACCGAGCTCACGCTCAAGGGCTGCTTCATCGCCATCGGCCACCAGCCCAATACCGACATCTTCAAGGGCCAAGTGGAGATGAAGGACGGCTACATCATCACGCGCACGGGCCTCGGCGGCTTCGCGACGATGACCAGCGTGCCCGGCGTGTTCGCCGCCGGCGACGTGCAGGACCACGTCTACCGCCAGGCCATCACCTCGGCGGGCACCGGCTGCATGGCGGCGCTGGACGCGCAGCGCTTCCTCGAGCAGCAGAGCTGATTTGGTTCAGGTTGCGATTTACCCCTATAATCGCCGTCTTTGGTGCGACACGTTCGTGTCGCTCTCCCTAGCTGCGGGGCAATGCAGCACTAGAGTGGGTCGGAACCATGGTCCCGACCACCCGGAGAAGCATCTGCGCAGTAAGGCGGATGCCGTGACGGAACGCCTCGAAGTCCCTTCGAGCGCGAACCGTGACAGAGTTGCGTGCATCACCAACCGCCACAAGCGGCCGATGCACGACGTCGGGAGACGAGTTCAACTTCTCCCCAGAGCGATCAAGTCTCTGATTGTCTTGTCATGCTCGGCGTTGGCCGAAGCCGTGACCTGTTGCGCGATCAACAGAAGCCTAGGATGGCACGCAGAGCTGGTAACGGCGCTGTGTGAAGCCCATCCGACAACGTCTCCCACCTCGGTGGCGTGGGTGTCCCGCGAGGGCACGCACGGACTCTGCCAGCAGGAAGGCGGATGAGGGGCAAGGCTAGTTCTGCATGGGTAACGGACGTGAACTGTCGAGTGAACCTGGGTAACGATTGAGTGGCCAAACTTGCTGTCAGGC
>VBDL01000198.1 GCA_005884255.1 Betaproteobacteria bacterium
CACCTTCCAGATCAACCAGCTGTTCGGCGAGCTGAGCCCGCTGCAGGCGCTGGCGCTCACGGTCGCAGCGCGGCTCGGGCGCAGCGCGCGCTGGTGGCAGCCGCTCGGGCGCGACGCCGAGGTAGCGCGCGAGTGCGAGCGGCTGCTCGCCGAGTTCCACCTCGCCGATGTCGCGACGCAGCGCACCGCGCTGCTGCCCTATGGCAAGCGCCGCCTGCTGGAGATCGCGATGGCCATTGCCTGCGAGCCGCGCGTGCTGCTGCTGGACGAGCCCGCCGCCGGCGTGCCCGAAGGCGAGCGGCAGGAGATCTTCGACAGCCTCGCGCGGCTGCCGCCCGACGTGTCGGTGCTGCTGATCGAGCACGACATGGACCTCGTCTTCAACTTCGCGAAGCAGGTGACGGTGCTGGTCAACGGCGCGGTGTTCGCCGATGGCGATCCGCAAAGCATCTCCAGCGACCCGAACGTGAAGGCGGTCTACCTTGGAGAAGGCCATGCGTGAGTTGCTTCGAGTCGAGGGGCTGAAGGCCGGCTACGGCGAAGCGGTGGTGCTCAACGGCATCAGCCTCACGCTGGCCGCTGGCGAATCGCTCGCGCTGCTTGGCCGCAACGGCACCGGCAAGACGACGCTGATCAACACGCTGGTCGGCGTGACGCGCCGCCATGCGGGCCGCATCACTCTGGACGGCGCAGACGTGAGCGCGCTGCTGCCCTACCAGCGCGCCGAGCGCGGCATCGGCTGGGTGCCGCAGGAGCGCAACATCTTCAAGTCGCTCACCGTCGAGGAGAACCTCACCGCGGTGGCGCGGCCCGGGCCGTGGAGCGTCAAGCGCGTCTACGAGATGTTCCCGCGGCTGCAGGAGCGCCGGCTCAACATGGGAACGCAGCTGTCGGGCGGCGAGCAGCAGATGCTCGCCTTCGGCCGCGCGCTGGTGCTCAACCCGAAGCTGCTGCTGCTCGACGAGCCGCTGGAGGGTCTCGCGCCCATCATCGTCGAGGAGCTGCTGCGCTCGGTCGCGCGCGTGGTGCGCGACGAGGGGCTGTCGGCCATCGTCGTCGAGCAGAACCCGCGGCTCATCCTCGGCATCACGCAGCAGGCCGTGGTGCTCGACCGCGGCAGCGTCGTGCATCAAGGCACGAGCGAAGCCTTGCTGCGCGAGCCGCAGACGCTGGAGCGCCTGCTCGCCGTCTCACGCTGAATTTCCCTCAGGAGAGTTCCCGTCATGTTCCCGAAGAATGCCTGGTACGTCGCCTGCACGCCCGACGAGATCGACGGCAAGCCGCTCGGCCGCACGATCTGCGGCGAGGCGATCGTGCTCTACCGCGGCCCCGACAACGCAGTGGCCGCGCTCGAAGACTTCTGCCCGCACCGCGGCGCGCCGCTGTCGCTCGGCAAGGTGTGCGACGGCAAGCTGGTCGGCGGCTATCACGGCCTGGAGATGGGCTGCTACGGCAAGCCCGTTGCGATGCTCGGCCAGCGCGTGCGCGGCTTTCCGCAGATCCGCACTTATCCGGCGGTGGAGCGCTACGGCTTCATCTGGGTGTGGCCGGGCGATGCGGCGAAGGCCGACCCGGCGACCATCCACCACCTCGAATGGGCCGAGCACCCGCACTGGGCCTATGGCGGCGGGCTGTATCACATCCGCTGCGACTACCGGCTGATGATCGACAACCTGATGGACCTGACGCACGAGACCTACGTGCACTCCACCAGCATCGGCCAGAAGGAGATCGACGAGGCGGCGCCGGCGACCAAGACCGAGGGCGACGAGGTCATCACCAGCCGCTTCATGAACAACATCATCGCGCCGCCGTTCTGGCAGATGGCGCTGCGCGGCAACGGCCTGCCCGACGACCAGCCGGTGGATCGCTGGCAGATCTGCCACTTCACGCCGCCGAGCCACGTGATGATCGAGGTCGGCGTCGCGCTCGCCGGGCGCGGCGGGCACGAAGCGCCGCCGGAGGCCAAGGCCTCGAGCATCGTGGTCGACTTCATCACGCCGGAAACCGAGACCTCGATCTGGTACTTCTGGGGCATGGCGCGCGACTTCAAGCCCGACGATGCCGAACTCACCGCGAGCATCCGCGAAGGCCAGGGCAAGATCTTCGGCGAGGACCTGCAGATGCTCGAGCGCCAGCAGGCCAACCTGCTCGCGCATCCGGAACGCCAGCTCCTCAAGCTCAACATCGACGCGGGCGGCGTGCAATCGCGCCGCGTGCTGGAGCGCTGGCTCGCGCAGGAGCAGGTGTCGTGAACATCGACCAGCTTCACGTGCGCGTCGCGCGCAAGTGGACCGAGGCGCAGGACATCTGCGCCTTCGAGCTCGTCAACGCAGACGGCGGCGCGCTGCCCGCGTTCTCGGCGGGCTCGCACATCGACGTGCATCTGCCCAATGGCGTGACACGGCAGTACTCGTTGTGCAACGACCCCACCGAGACGCATCGCTATCAGCTCGGCGTGCTGCGCGATGCCGCGTCGCGCGGCGGCTCGCAGGCGATGCATGAGAGCGTTCGCGAGGGTGATGTGCTCGCCATCAGCGGGCCGAAGAACCACTTCCCGCTGGCGCATGAAGCGAAACGCAGCATGCTGCTCGCCGGCGGCATCGGCGTCACGCCGATCCTCTGCATGGCCGAGCGGCTGGCGATCACCGGCGCGGCCTTCGAGATGCACTACTGCACGCGTTCGCGCGAGCGCACCGCGTTTGCCGAGCGCATCGCCGCCTCGGCCTTTGCGCCACACATGCAGTTCCACTTCGACGACGGCGACGCTGCGCAGAAGCTCGATATCGCCGCGCTGCTGGCCACGCCGCAGCCCGGCACGCACCTCTACGTCTGCGGGCCCAAGGGCTTCATGGATGCGGTGCTCGGCACGGCGCGCGCACGCGGCTGGCCGGAGGCGCAGATCCACTATGAATTCTTCGCCGCGGACGCCGTGCAGCACGACGGCGATGCCAGCTTCGAGGTGCAGCTCGCCAGTTCGGGCCGCATCGTGGTCGTGCCCAAGGACAAGACCGTGGTGCAGGCGCTGGCCGACGCCGGTGTCGAGGTCGCCACGTCGTGCGAGCAAGGCGTGTGCGGCACCTGCCTCACGCGCGTGCTCGAAGGCATGCCCGACCACAAGGACCTGTACCTCACGCCCGAGGAGCAGGCGGCCAACGACCAGTTCACGCCCTGCTGCTCACGCGCGAAGACGCCGCGCCTCGTGCTCGATCTGTAAGCGTTCGCTTGGGATGGACAACGGCCCATCCGCGACCTAGGTTGAACCATGCTGTTCGAGGAGACACACCATGGCCGACCTGCAGTTCAAGACCCGATCCGGCGCCAATGCATCGATCCCTGAAGCGACGCTCACGGCCTTCAAGGAGGGCCTGCGCGGCCGCGTCGCCGTGCAAGGCTCGGCGGAGTACGAAGAAGCGCGCCCCATCTGGAACGCGATGATCGAGCGCCGGCCGGCACTGTTCGCGCGCTGCGCGGGCGCGGCCGACGTGATGCGCTCGGTGCACTTCGCGCGCGAGCAGGGCCTGCCGCTGGCGGTGCGCGGTGCCGGCCACAACATCGCCGGCAACGCGCTGTGCGACGGCGGGCTGGTGATCGACCTGTCGCCGATGAAGTCGGTGCGCATCGATGCCGGCGCTCGTCTCGCGCGCGTCGAGCCCGGCGTCACGCTGGGCGAGTTCGACCGCGAGGCGCAGGCCTTCGGGCTGGCCACGCCGCTTGGCATCAACTCCACCACCGGCGTCGCCGGGCTCACACTTGGCGGCGGCTTCGGCTGGCTCAGCCGCAAGCTGGGGCTGTCGATCGACAACCTCCAGTCGGCCGACGTGGTCACCGCCGACGGTGCGCTGCTCAAGGCCAACGCAGGCGAGAACACCGACCTGTTCTGGGGCGTGCGCGGCGGCGGCGGCAACTTCGGCATCGTCACCTCCTTCGAGTTCCGGCTGCACGAGGTGGGTCCGAACGTGCTCTCCGGGCTGATCGTTCACCCGCTGGACGACGCCAGCAAAGTGCTGCGCTTCTATCGCAGCTTCATTGCCGACACGCCGGACGACTTCGTCTGCTGGTTCGTGTTGCGCAAGGCACCGCCGCTGCCCTTCCTGCCGCCGCAATGGCACGGCAAGGAGATCCTCGCGCTGGCCGTGTGCTACGGCGGCAAGATCGAAGACGGCGAGCGCGTGGCCAAGCCACTGCGCGCCTTCGGCAACCCGATCGCCGACGTCATCGCGCCGCATCCCTACGTGGCCTGGCAGACCATCCTCGACCCGCTGCTCACGCCGGGCGCGCGCAACTACTGGAAGTCGCACGATTTCCGCGAGCCGAGCGACGAGCTGATCGACGTGCTCATCGCGCATGCGCGCAAGATCCCCGACCCGCAGACCGAGATCGCCTTTGCACAGCTGGGCGGCGCCGTCGCGCGCGTGCCGCACGGTGCCACCGCCTACACGCACCGCGACGCGCAGTTCGTGCTCAACGTGCACGGCCGCTGGGACGACCCGACGAAAGACGAGCAATGCGTCGCCTGGGCGCGCGGCCTGTTCGACGCCGCTGCGCCGTTTGCCACCGGCGGCGCCTATGTGAACTTCCTCACCCACGACGAGCAGGATCGCGTGCGCGCGGCCTACGGCGACAACTACGACCGGCTCGTCGCGCTGAAGAACAAGTACGACCCG
>VBDL01000199.1 GCA_005884255.1 Betaproteobacteria bacterium
CCAGAAGGCTTAAAGCAGTTTCCGCATGAGTCGTCGTCGCGTCGTCGTCACCGGTCTCGGTCTGATCAGCCCCGTGGGCAACACGGTGGCCGAAGGCTGGGCCAACCTGGTCGCCGGTCGGTCCGGCATTGCCCCGATCACGCGCTTCGACGCGTCGGCCTTCGCCTGCCAGTTTGCCGGCGAGGTCAAGGGCTTCAATGTGGAGGACTACTTCCCCGCGAAGGAAGCCCGCCACATGGACACCTTCATCCATTACGGATTGGCGGCGTCCATCCAGGCGGTGCGCGATGCCGGCCTGCCCACGGGCGACGAGCTCAGCGAGGAGATGGCCGAGCGCATCGGCGTGCTCGTCGGTTCCGGCATCGGCGGCCTGCCGCTGATCGAGGAGACGCAGATCGAGTACGCCAGCCGCGGCCCGCGGCGTATCTCGCCGTTCTTCGTGCCGGCCTCGATCATCAACATGATCTCGGGCCACGTGTCGATCAAGTACGGCTTCCAGGGCCCGAACCTGGCGATCGTCACCGCCTGCACCACCGGCCTGCACTCCATCGGCGAGGCGGGCCGTCTCATCGAATACGGCGACGCCGACGTGATGATTGCCGGCGGCGCCGAATCGACGGTGTCGCCGCTGGGCATCGGCGGCTTCGCGGCGGCGCGTGCGCTGTCCACGCGCAACGACGACCCGGCCACCGCGTCCCGCCCCTGGGACAAGGACCGTGACGGCTTCGTGCTCGGCGAGGGCGGCGGCGCGCTGGTGCTCGAGGAGTACGAGCATGCGAAGAAGCGCGGCGCGAAGATCTATGCCGAGCTCGTCGGCTTCGGCATGGGCGCCGACGCGTTCCACATGACCGCGCCGAACGTCGACGGCCCGAAGCGCTCGATGAAGGCCGCGTTGCGCAACGCCGGCCTGAATGCCGACCAGGTGCAATACCTCAACGCGCACGGCACGTCCACGCCGCTGGGCGACATCAACGAGACCAACGCCATCAAGCTGGCCTTCGGC
This sequence comes from Betaproteobacteria bacterium, assembly GCA_005884255.1. Taxonomy (GTDB): domain Bacteria; phylum Pseudomonadota; class Gammaproteobacteria; order Burkholderiales; family Burkholderiaceae_C; genus VBDL01. The sequence continues at coordinate 1,004 of VBDL01000199.1, forward strand.
GAACATGCGAAGCAGATGGTCGTGAGCTCGACCAAATCGATGACCGGCCACCTGCTCGGCGGCGCCGGGGGCATCGAGTCGGTGTTCACCGTGCTCGCGCTGCATCACCAGGTGGCACCGCCGACGATCAACATCTTCAACCAGGATCCGGAGTGCGACCTGGACTACTGCGCCAACACCGCGCGCGAGATGAAGATCGACTACGCCGTGAAGAACAATTTCGGCTTCGGCGGCACCAACGGCACGCTGGTCTTCAAGCGCGCCTGAGCTCGGCCGCATTGGCGCTGCCCGATGCGCGCCGCCCCGCCGATCATCGTGACGATTGCGCGCTTCGGCGTGTGGCGCGGCTTCGTCGCCGGGCTGTGCGCCGTGGCGGCTGCCGTGCTCACCGCCTGGGTGCTGTTGCGCCTGGAACTTGCGACGCCGCTGGTGCCTGCGTTGCTGGCGGGCGCGCTGGCCGGTGGCCTGTCGATGCTCTTGTCGCGCCGGCAACCGGTGCAGCTGGGCTGGGATGGGCAGACGTGGTCGCTGGACGGCCTGAGCCACACCCTGCAGCCGGCCATCGACGCCGGTGCCTGGATGCTGCTTCGCCTGCGACCCCTCGGCCCGCGGGCGCCCACCGTGTGGCTGCCCGTGCAGCGGCACGGGCTCGAAGCCGCCTGGCACGCCTTGCGCGCTGCGGTATATTCGCCGCGACCCATGATCGACGCTCCGAGTCCGGCGGCTCCGAATGACTGACGCCGACGCCGATGCCCTGCTGATCGAACGCATCAAGCGCGGTGACATGCGCGCCTTCGAGATGCTGGTGGTCAAGTACCAGCGGCGCATCGAGCGGCTGATCGCGCGCATGGTGCGCGACAGCGATCTGGTGCCCGACATCGCGCAGGAAACCTTCATCCGCGCCTATCGCGCCATCCCTCAATTTCGGGGGGACAGCGCGTTCTACACCTGGCTGTACCGCATCGCGGTGAACACGGCGAAGAAGGCCCTGGTCGAACTCAAGCGCGATCCGCTCGTGACCGAGTCCGCACTCGCCGGGCGCGACAGCGACGACGAAACTTCCCGCGTCGAAAACGAACTAAGCGACGGCGCGACCCCCGACGCGATGCTGGCGAGCAAGGAAATCGCCGCAACGGTCAACGCGGCGATCGAGGCACTGTCGGACGATCTCCGACAGGCGATCACGCTGCGCGAGATCGAGGGCCTGAGCTACGAAGAGATTGCCGAGGTGATGAAGTGTCCGATCGGCACGGTACGCTCCCGCATCTTCCGAGCGCGCGAGGCAATTGCCGAGCGTCTGCGCCCGTTGCTGGATACGCGCGAGGGCGAGCGCTGGTAGGACAGGACATGAGCTGGAGCCGATGATGACTGATGGTTCGCTGACCTCCGATGGCGCGCGGCGCGACGAGCGCTTGCAGGCGCTGTCCTCCCTGATGGATGGCGCTGCCGCGCCGTCCGAAGCCGCGCACGCCTGCGCCGCCTGGCGCGAGGCAAGCGAGGCACGCGCCGCCTGGCACGCCTACCACGTGATCGGTGACGTGCTGCGCTCCGACGAGCTGGGCCTGCACGCGCGTGCCAATGCGAGCTTTGTGCAAACACTGCGCGAGCGGCTGGCGGGTGAGCCGGTCCCGCTGGCGCCGCAACCGGGGGAGCTGGCTGGACCGGCGCCCGACCAGCGTGCGCGCCGGCGCGGCTGGGCCGCCCCCTTCGCGGTGGCCGCGGGCTTCGTCGCGGTGGCCGGCGTGCTGGTGGTCACGCGTGTGTCCACGCCCGCGCCCGTCGCCGCGCCGCAGTTCGCGTTGGCGCCGCCGGCAGCATCCACGGCCGCGCCGGTGGCCGTCGTCGACAGCCTGGCCGAGCCGCAGACGCTGGTTGCCAATGGCCAGCTGATCCATGACGTGCGGCTGGATCAATACCTGGCCGCGCACAAGCAGTTCAGCGGCAGCTCGGCCCTGGGTGTTCCGTCGGGCTTCCTGCGCGGCGCGACCTACGACGCCTCGGGCCGCTGATGCTGCTGCGCTGCCGCCTGTTCACGCTGGCGTGCCTGCTCGCAGCGCCGTGGGTCGGTGTGTACGCCGCCGGGCCGGCGCCGGCCAAGACCGAGCCGCGCGAGGTGCGCAGCTGGTTGATGCGCATTCACGATGCGGCCAGCCATCGCAACTTCCAGGGCACTTTCGTCGTCAGTTCCGGCGGCAGCGTGTCGAGCTCGCGCATTGCCCATTTCTGTGAGGGCAACCAGCAGTTCGAGCGTATCGACGCGTTGGACGGCCAGGCGCGCCACGTCTTTCGGCACAACGACGTCGTGCACACGCTGTGGCCGGTAAACCATCTGGCGGTGGTCGAGCAGCGCGACCTGCTCACGTCCTTCCCGGCGCTGCTGCAAGCCGGCAGCGACCGCTTGTCGGAGAACTACGAGCTGGTGGCCGCGGGCAGCGATCGCGTGGCGGGGCACGAGGCCGATGTGCTGCGCGTCAAGCCGCGCGATGCGCTGCGCTACGGTTATCGCCTGTGGGCCGACAAGGACAGCGGCCTGCTGTTGCGCGCCGAAGTGCTGGGCGAGCATGACGAGGTGCTGG
>VBDL01000220.1 GCA_005884255.1 Betaproteobacteria bacterium
GCCAGTATAAGCACGTGGCCGCGGCCGTCTTGTCGCCCGGGAGACGGCTCCCAAAGCGCCTGCGGCCGCCGCATATAATTGACGGGTTTTTCCTCACCCGCCCACGAACAATGAAGCGACTGCTCTCCTTGCTGGCTCTGGCCAGCGCACTGGCCTGTGTCACTGCTCAAGCTGCGGACGTCAAAGGCGACGTGAAGGCCGGTGAGAAGAAGGTCGCCATGTGCCTGGGCTGCCACAACATCATCGGCTACCAGGCGAGCTTCCCCGAAGTGCACAAGGTGCCGATGATCGCGGGCCAGAATGCGAAGTACATCGTCGCCGCGCTCACCGAGTACAAGAAGGGCGAGCGCCGCCACCCGACGATGCGCGGCATCGCCGGCTCGCTGAGCGAGCAGGACATGGCCGACGTGGCCGCCTTCTACGAGCACCAGGGCCAGGGCGAGGCCGCTCCCGCCGCGCCGGCGGTGCAGCCCGCGGCCGACGTGGCCGCGCTGCTGACCAAGGGCGCTTGTGCTTCCTGCCACGGCGCCAACTTCAGCAAGCCGATCGATGGCGCCTACCCGAAGCTCGCCGGCCAGCATGCCGACTACCTCTTCGTCGCGCTGAAGGCCTACCAGACCGAGAAGAACCCGCAGGTCGGCCGCGGCAACCCGGTGATGGGGGCGCAGGTCAAGCAGTTCAATCACGCCGAGCTCAAGGCCATCGCGCAGTACATCGCCTCGCTGCCGAGCGAGCTGAAGACGGTGCCGGAGTCGCGCTTCCGCTGAGAAGCCCTCGCGCCCGCACGAAAGCCGCTGCACCGCAGCGGCTTTTTTGTCTTCGGCCGACGCTTACGCGCCTTAACTTCGCTGCGCGAAGTGAGCCTTCGACGCAACAGCCTCTGGCTGTTGTGTTGGCTTTCGTCGATATGCCACGGCAAGCGGCTGCCCCCAGGATCGACACCCGCGACGGATCGTGAAACGATGCTCACCGTCCGATGCTCAAGAAGATTCCCGTCAGCCAGCTGTGCCTGGGCATGCACCTGCACGCCCTGGAAGGCCCGTGGCTGAGCCATCCGTTCTGGAAGACGAAGTTCGTCATCCGCAGCGAGGCCGACCTTGCCAAGCTGCACGACAGCGGCGTGGCCGAGTGCTGGATCGACACCGCGCTCGGGCTCGACGTGCCGGCGGCCCCGGCCGAGGCGCGCGCACCCGCGCAGCCGCCCCGCGCGGCGCCGGCGGCCACCGGCATGGCCGAAGAACTGCAGCAGGCCACCCGGCTGTGCAAGCGCGCGCACGATGCGGTGACGGCGATGTTCGGCGAGGCACGGCTGGGCCGTGCGATCGATGCCGAGCATTGCCTGCCGCTGGTCAATGACATCACGGAGTCGGTGTTCCGCAATCCCGGCGCGCTGATCAGCCTGGCGCGTTTGAAGACGCAGGACGACTACACCTACATGCACTCGGTGGCGGTGTGCGCACTGATGGTCGCGATGGGCCGGCAGCTCGGCTTCGACGAGGCCCGCTGCCGCGACGCCGGGCTCGCCGGCCTGCTGCACGACACCGGCAAGGCGCTGATACCGCTGGAGATCCTCAACAAGCCGGGCAAGCTGACCGATGAGGAATACGCGGTGATGAAGCTGCACCCTCAGCGCGGCCACGAGCTGCTCAGCGAGGGCCAGGCCGTGCCTGCATCGGCGCTCGATGTGTGCCTGCACCACCACGAGAAGGTCGATGGCAGCGGCTATCCGCACGGCCTCGCGGGCGAGGGTATCGAACTGCTCGCGCGCATGGGCGCGGTGTGCGATGTGTACGACGCGATCACGTCGTACCGGCCCTACAAGGCCAGTTGGGACCCGGCCGACTCGCTGGCGCGCATGGTCTCGTGGAAGGGCCACTTCGACCCGCCGGTGCTGCAGGCCTTCGTGAAGAGCCTGGGCATCTATCCGGTCGGCTCGCTGGTGCGCCTGGAGTCCGGGCGCCTGGCGGTGGTCGTCGAGCAGAACGCGCAGTCACTGGTGGCGCCGGTGGTCAAGGTGTTTTTCTCCACCAAGTCGCAGATGCGCATACCGCCCGAGCGGCTCGATCTCGCGCGCCCCGGTTGCCAGGACCGCATCGCCGCGCGCGAGGACGCCGCGGCGTGGAGCCGCCGCGAGCTCGACGGGCTATGGGCCGGGGACCTTTGCCCCAAGGGTTACGCCCCATAACGGCGCGGCATGGCCCTTGCCTAAACTCCCGCCACTTGCAATTCGACGGGAGTCTTCGTCATGAAGCGACTTGTGTTGTTGGCCGCGGCACTGGCGGCGGCGGGCCTCGTGCAGGCCCAGACCTTGCGCTGGGCCAGCGCGGGCGACGCCCAGACCCTGGATCCGGTGTCGCAGAACGAGCAGTTCACCAATGCGATGAACGGCCAGTACTACGAATTCCTCGTGGCGCGCGACAAGAATCTCGGCATCGTGCCGGCACTGGCCAGCGAGTGGAAGCAGGAGGGCCCGCTGAAGTGGACCTTCAAGCTGCGCCGCGGCGTGAAGTTCCACGACGGCCGCCCCTTCACCGCCGACGACGTGGTGTTCTCCGTCAAGCGCGCCACGGAGAAGACCTCGCAGATCCGCCCCTATGCCACGGCGTTGGGTGAGCCGAAGAAGATCGACGACTACACCGTCGAGTTCGACCTGCAGGCGGTCAATCCGATCTTCCTGCAGCACCTGAACACGGTCTACATCATGAGCAAGACCTGGTGCGAGGAGCACAAGGCGACCAAGCCGCAGGACTTCACCAACAAGGAGGAGATGTTCACGGCGCGCAATGCCAACGGCACCGGCCCGTACATGGTCGTCACGCGCGAGCCCGACGTGAAGACGGTACTCAAGCGCAACCCCACCTACTGGGGCAAGATCGACGGCAACGTGCAGGAAGTGATCTACACGCCGATCAAGAACGATGCGACGCGTGTGGCGGCGCTGGTCTCCGGCGAGGTCGACTTCATCCTCGACCCGCCGCCGCGCGATCTCGAGCGGCTGCGCAACACGCCGAGCGTGAAGGTGGTCGACGGGCCGGAGAACCGCATCGTCTTCATCGGCATGGACCAGGGCCGCGACGAGCTGCTGTACTCCAACGTCAAGGGCAAGAACCCGTTCAAGGACGTGCGCGTGCGCAAGGCCCTGTACCAGGCCATCGACATCGAGACCATCAAGACCAAGCTGATGAACGGCCAGGCGCAGCCCACCGGCGCGGTCGTGCCGTCGTCACTGGGCGACTTCAACGACCCGGAGCTCGAGAAGCGCCTGCCCTATGACCTGGAGGCGGCGAAGAAGCTGATGGCCGAGGCCGGCTACCCCGACGGCTTCGAGGTGACGCTCGACTGCCCGAACAACCGCTACATCAACGACGAGCGCATCTGCCAGACGCTGGCCTCGATGTGGGCGCGGCTGAAGGTGACGGTGCGCGTCAATGCCATGCCCAAGGTGAACTACTTCCCGAAGCTCGAGAAGCTGGACACCAGCATGTACATGCTCGGCTGGGGCGGCTCGATCACCGATGCGGAGACCACCTTCACGCCGGTGTATCGCAATCGCGCCGAGGGTGGCGTCGGCTTCTACAACTACGGCAACTACAAGGACGACGAGCTCGACGCGCTGGCCGCCTCGCAGAGCAAGGAGGCCGACCCGGAGAAGCGCAAGGCGATCATCAAGCAGGTCTTCCAGCGGCACAACGCGCAAATCCACCACATCCCGCTGCACCGCCAGTACATCCCCTGGGCGGAGCGGGCCGGCGTGAATGTGGTGCACCGCGCCGACAACTGGTTCGAGCTGCAGTGGGTGGTGGTGAAGTAGGGGGCTACAGCGGGTTCCAGCTCTTCTCACGCCGGTAGTGCATGTAGCCGACGCTGGCACCGGTGCGCAGGCCCACGCCGAGGCGGATCGGCGCCAGCACGATGCTGCCGCGCTGCTGGTAGTTGATGCCCGCGCCGCCGATGTAGTAGAGGCTGCCGTCGACGCCGGGGTAGCGCTGGAAGATGTCGTCCACCGTGGGCAGGTGGTAGACGAGCACGAATACCTTCGACGCGTTGCCGCCCAGGTCGAAGCCGATCGACGGACCGGCCCAGAACACGCGCGAGCCGCCGCCGCTCTTCATCGTCAACTGGCCGTCGCCATAGCGCAGGCCCACGCTGATCGCGCCGGCGACTTCCTCGCCCTTGATGTAGGCGTTCGGCCGGCCCTGGTCCTGGAAGGCCTTCTCGATCACCTTGGCCAGGCCCTCGGTGGTGTTGCCGAAGAAGGCGTTGGCTTCCTTCAGCACGGAGTCCTGGTCGTAGGTCCCCTTGTCATCGTCGGCGGCAAGGGCGCGCAGCGGCAGCAGCGCGCTGCCGGCGGCGAGCCAGGTCAATGCATCCCGGCGGGTGGGCTTGATCACATCGGGCTCCTCGAAGTGGCGATGGATTATTGACCCGCGATACGGCCGCTTTGTTTCACGAAGGCTTCACCGTTGCGCCCTGAAACGGTCATGCGCGGGCGCGAGCATCGGGGTCCATGCCCCACCCGCAGGCCAGCACCGCAGACGACCTCGACGTGCCGCACTGGAAGCTGCGCACGGTGTGGGTCTCCGACATCCACCTCGGCACGCCGGGCTGCCAGGCGAGGGCGCTGCTGGACTTCCTGAAGGTGGTGGAGTGCGAGACGCTGTACCTCGTCGGCGACATCATCGACGGCTGGCAGCTCAGGCGCTCAGAAGCTGCTGCGCCGCGCATGCAAGGGCACGCGCGTGATCTTCGTGCCGGGCAACCACGACGAGTTCGCGCGCCGCTACGTCGAGCACAACTTCGGCGGCGTCGAGGTGGCGGACGAGTGGATCCACCAGACGGCCGACGGTCGCAGGCTGTGGGTCACGCACGGCGACCTGTTCGACGGCGTGATCCAGTGCGCCAAGTGGCTGGCCTACGTGGGCGACTCGCTCTACGAGTTCACCTTGAAGCTCAACCGAGCCTTCAACTCGCTGCGCGCTCGGCTCGGGCTGCCGTACTGGAGCCTGTCGAAGTACCTGAAGCTCAAGGTCAAGCGCGCGGTCAGCTTCATCAGCGACTTCGAGGTGGCGGTGGCGCGCGAGGCGCGCAAGCGCGGCGTCCACGGCGTGGTCTGCGGCCACATCCACCACGCCGAGCTGCGCGACATCGACGGCATCCTCTACGCCAACGATGGCGACTGGGTCGAGAGCCTGACCGCGCTGGTCGAGCACCCCGATGGCCGGCTGGAGATCATCGACTGGGCCGCGCATGTGCGAGCGGGGCAGCATGCTGCCGCTACCGACGCTGCGGTTCCCGCTACCGCATGAAGCTGGCGCTGGTCACCGATGCGTGGCATCCGCAGGTCAACGGCGTCGTCACCACGCTGGCCGAGTTGGTCGACGGCCTCGCGCAGCGCGGCCACGAGGTCGACGTGATCGAGCCGTCGGCGTTCCGCCGTTTCCCGTGCCCCGGCTATCGCGAGATCGAGCTCGCGTGGCGGCCGCGTGCCGAACTCGCGCGCCGGCTCGATGCGCTGCGGCCCGACGCGCTGCACATCGCCACCGAGGGCCCGCTCGGGCTGGCGGCGCGCTCGCACTGCCGCAAGCGAGGCTGGGCCTTTACCACCGCCTTCCACACGCGCTTCCCGACGATCCTGGCCAAGGCCTTGCACCTGCCCGAGTCCTGGGGCTATGCGTGGTTTCGCCGCTTCCACGCCGCATCATCCGGCGTGCTGGTGCCCACCGACGGCATGCGCGAGATCCTGCAGAGCCATCGCTTCGAGCGGCTGCGGGCGTGGTCGCATGGCGTCGACCTGGGTCTCTTCAAACCGATACCGAATGCAGACCTCGGCCTGCCGCGCCCGGTGTGGCTGTACCTCGGCCGCGTGTCCTACGAGAAGAATCTCGAGGCCTTTCTCGGCCTGGACTTGCCCGGCACCAAGCTCGTCCACGGCACCGGCCCGCTGCGCAATACGCTGCAGCGCCGCTATCCGAATGTCGTGTGGCGAGGCATCGTGCCGCGCGCCGAGCTCGCGCGGATCTACAGCGCCGCCGACGCCTTCGTCTTCCCCAGCCGCAGCGAGACCTTCGGCCTGGTGATGCTCGAAGCGATGGCCTGCGGCACGCCGGTGGCGGCCTTCCCCGAGGCGGGGCCGCTGGACGTGGTGGGCGACAGCGCCGGCGGCGTGCTCGATGCCGACCTGCGCGCTGCGGCATTGAAGGCGCTCACGCTCGATCGAACACGTGTGAGGGAACGCGCGCTGCGCTTCGACTGGTCATCGGTGTGCGAGCAGTTCCTTGGCCACCTCGTCCCGGCTGTCACGGAAGCGTCGCAAAAACTTCATAAACTCGTTGCATGAACGACGTCAGCCTGGCCGTGGCGCTGCCCCGCCTCGAGCTGCTCAACCGCGAGCGCT
>VBDL01000221.1 GCA_005884255.1 Betaproteobacteria bacterium
ACGATTCCTCATTCGCCGTTGGAACCGAGCGCGCGCTCGAAGTGGTTCGCCGGCTCGGCGGTGATCGCCTACGCGGTGATCTCGCTGATCCCGCTGGTGTGGATCTTCATGACGAGCTTTCGCACGCCCGAGGACGCGATCGCCTACCCGCCGAAGATCGTCGCGCAGCCGTCGCTGATCGGCTACGTCAACCTCTTCACCACGCGCTCGCGCGTCGGCGCCGAGGAGCTCGCCGCGCTGCCGCCGCCGGCCACCTGGTACGAGGGTCTGGTGCGCGAGCAGCAGATGATCCTCGCCGGGCCGTCGCGCTTTGCGGACCGCTATCTCAATTCGCTGCTGATCGGCTTCGGCTCCACGTTCCTGTCGATCGTGCTCGGCACCCTGGCCGCGTATGCCTTCTCGCGCTTTCGCGTACCGGGCAAGGACGACCTGCTGTTCTTCATCCTCTCCACGCGGATGATGCCGCCGATCGCGGTGGCGATTCCGGTGTACCTGATGTTCCGCAACGTCGGGCTCAACGACACGCACGTCGGGCTGATCCTGCTGTACACGGTGGTCAACCTCTCGCTGTCGGTCTGGCTGCTCAAGGGCTTGATGGACGAGATCCCGCGCGAGTACGAAGAGGCGGCGATGGTCGACGGCTACACGCGCTGGCAGGCCTTCCTCAAGGTCGTGCTGCCGCAGGCCGCCACCGGCATTGCGACGACGGCGATCTTCTGCCTGATCTTCGCGTGGAATGAGTACGCGTTCGCGCTGCTGCTCACCAGCGGCACCGCGCAGACCTCGCCGCCGTTCATCCCCACCATCATCGGCGAGGGCGGCCTGGACTGGCCCGCGATGGCGGCCGGCACCACGCTGTTCCTGCTGCCGGTGCTGTTCTTCACCGTGCTGTTGCGCAAACACTTGCTGCGCGGCATCACCTTCGGAGCCATTCGTAAATGAGTCGGCAAATGAAGAAGCTCTTTCGCCGCCGGTACTGGGAACCCGCCACCACCGGCCTCATCGGGCTCGGCCTGCTGATGCTGATGCAGCCCTGGTCGCTCGATGTCTACAGCTACGCCTTCACCGTGCTGCTGGCCGGCGTCGTCGGCTACTCGATCGCCGGGAAATTGCCTCAATAGTCATGGCTGAAATTCGCATCAACAACCTGCAGAAGCGCTTCGCCGATTTCGTCGCGGTGAAGAACTCCTCGCTGGTGCTCGAAGACGGCAAGTTCGTCGTGCTGCTCGGGCCCTCGGGCTGCGGCAAGACAACAACCTTACGCATGGTCGCGGGCCTGGAGTTCCCCACGGCGGGCCAGATCACCCTTGATGGCGAGGACGTCACCTACCGCCGGCCGCGCGAGCGCGACATCGCGATGGTGTTCCAGCTCTTTGCGCTGTACCCGCACATGGGCGTGCGCGAGAACCTGGAGTTCCCGCTGCGCAATGAGGGCGTGCCCCGCGCCGAGATCGACCGGCGCGTGAAGGAGGTGGCCGCCATCCTGCGCATCGAGCACTTGCTGCCCAAGCGCGTCGGCGGCCTGGCCGGCGGCGACCGCCAGCGCGTGGCGCTCGGCCGTGCGATCGTGCGTCAGCCCAAGGCCTTCCTGATGGACGAGCCGCTGGGCACCTTGGACGCCGAGTTCCGCGAGCTGATGTGCGTGGAGCTGCGCAAGCTGCATGAGCGGCTGAAGACCACCACGGTGTTCGTCACGCACGACCAGAACGAGGCGATGGCGCTGGCCGATCACATCGTCGTGATGAACCAGGGCGAGATCCTGCAGGCCGATGCGCCGCACGGCATCTACAACTTCCCGTCTTGCGTGTTCGTTGCCAAGTTCATCGGCCGCCCGCCGATGAACCTGCTGCCGGTCACCGGCGCGATCGAGCCCGGCATGACGCGCGTGCGCGTCGACGGCGCGGATGTCGAAGTGCCGTTCACCGAGGCGGCTGCCTCGGGCGCGCTGCTCGGCGTGCGGCCCGAGCACGTGCGCCTGGTGGCGCCCGAAGGCGGGCTGCGTGCGCAGATCAGGCACACCGAGTACTTCGGCTCGCACTGGATCGCCGAGTTCGACACGGCGGTCGGCCCGATGAAGGCACTGGTCGACAAGGCCGCCAGGCCGGCCGAGGGCGAGCACGTGGGCCTGGCCTTCGACGCCTCGCGCATCGTGCTGTTCGACGCCGCCAGCGAGCGGCTGCTGCCCAGCGCCACCACCTCCACCCACCGACCGAGCATGCTCCATGGCTAGCATTTCACTTTGCAGCGTGCGCAAGAGCTTCGGCGCGACCACCGCCGTCGACGACGTGCAGCTCGACATCGCCGACGGCGAATTCTTCGTGCTGCTGGGCCCGAGCGGCGCCGGCAAGACGACCACGCTGCGCCTGATCGCGGGCCTCGAAACGCCCGACGCCGGCAGCGTGCGCATGAACGGCGCCGACATCACCGCGGTACCGCCGTCACAGCGCGACTGCGCCTTCGTCTTCCAGCAGTACTCGCTGTATCCGCACCTCACGGTGTTCGACAACATCGCGTTCCCGCTGCGCTCGCCGATGCGGCGCACGCCGGAAGACGAGATCAAGCGGCGCGTGCAGCGCGTGGCCGAGATGCTGCACATCGAGTCCAAGCTGCAGCGCAAATCCACCGCGCTGTCGGGCGGCGAGATGCAGCGTGTGGCAATCGGCCGCGCGCTGGTGCGCGAGCCGCGTGTGTTCCTGATGGACGAGCCCTTGTCGTCGCTCGATGCCAAGCTGCGCGAGGAGCTGCGCGTGGAGCTCAAGCGCCTGCAGCGGCAGAGCGGCGCCACCGTGCTCTATGTGACGCACGACCAGGTCGAGGCCACGACGCTGGCCGATCGCATCGCCATCCTCGAGCACGGGCGCATCCAGCAGGTCGGCACGCCGCTGCAGATCTACGAAGACCCGCAATCGCTGCACGTGGCGCAGCGCCTGGGGCAGCCGGCCGTCAACGTGCTGCCGGCCGAGTGGTTCGAAGGCAGCGGCCACCCGCGCGCCGCGAATGTGGCGATCCGCCCGGAGGACGTCGTCGTCGGCAGCGGCGACGGGCCCTCGCACTTCGATGTCATCGAGTGCTCGCTCGTCAAGCACCTTGTCGTTGCCGAACGCAGCGGCGTGGAAGTGCGCGCCCGCACGATGCTCGACCAGGCCTTGTCGCCCGGAGCGCAAGTGCGCCTTTCGTTCCCGCGCGAGCGCTGCCTCTATTTCGATGCGTCAGGCCAGCGCCTGGCAACCTTGGAGACTGCATGAACACCGCCCTGATCATCGAGTCGCTGACCGCCGTGCAGCGCGCGATCCTCGCCAACGAAGCGAACATCGAATCGCTGGACCGCGCCATCGGCGACGGCGACCACTTCATCAACGTGCGCCGCGGCTGCGAGGTGCTGGTGACGCTGAGCCCCGACCTGCACGACATGCCGCCGGCGGTGGCCCTGCAGAAGATCGGCCTGAAGCTGCTCGGCACCATCGGCGGCGCTTCCGGCCCGCTGATCTCCAGCTTCTTCATCGCGATGGGCAAGTCGCTCGACGGCCACGCCGAGCCCGACCGCAAGCAGTTCGCGGCCGCCTTCGCGGCCGGCGTCGAGGCCATCAAGTCGCGCGGCAAGGCCGATGTCGGCGAGAAGACGATGCTCGACGTGCTGATCCCGGCCTCACGCCTGCTCGCGCGCCTGACCGACGAAGGCGCGCCGCTGCCCGCGCTGTGCGAGCAGATGACCGAGGAAGCCGAGCGCAACATGCTGGCCACCAAGGACATGATCGCCACCAAGGGCCGCGCCTACTTCCTCGGTGAGCGGGCGCTCGGCCACATCGACCCCGGCTGCAAGACCTGCCAGGTGGCCATCGCCACCGTGTGCAACACCGTTCTCGCCAAGGAAACCGCATGAAGAAGTTCATCAACGACGTCGACGCCGTGATGCGTGAGTCGCTCGGCGGCCTGGTCGCCGCGCATCCGGGTCTGCTGCGCGTGGAGTTCGAACCCACCTTCGTCGCGCGCGCGCAGAAGGCCATGAACAAGGTCGCACTGCTGTCCGGCGGCGGCTCCGGCCATGAGCCGCTGCACGCAGGCTTCGTCGGCGCCGGCATGCTCGACGCCGCCTGCCCGGGGCAGGTCTTCACCTCACCGACGCCCGACCAGATGCTCGCTGCCGCCGAGGCCGTGCATGCGGACAAGGGCGTGCTCTTCATCGTGAAGAACTACGCCGGCGACTCGATGAACTTCCAGATGGCCAGCGAGATGCTGGAGATCGAGAACG
>VBDL01000851.1 GCA_005884255.1 Betaproteobacteria bacterium
GCCTGCATCCTGGCCGGGCCCCTACGCCCGGCCTTTCGATCAGGGCGGAGCAGGCGGTGGGATTGAGCATGACAGCGGCGCGGCGAGCGCTCGTGGGAGTGGCGCTTGGCGCGCTCGCGGTGTTCGGCGCGGCGGCAGGCGAGGTCTCCGCCGATGTGCAGCAGCTCGTGCACTGGGTCCAGCAGAGTCGCGACAACCATGGCCTGCCCTTCGCCATCGTCGACAAGCGCGACGCCAGCATCCATGTGTATGCCGCGGACGGCCGCGCCATCGGCGCGACGCCGGTGCTGCTGGGCCTCGCGCGCGGCGACCATTCGGTGCCGGGGATCGGTGACATGAAGGTTGCCGACATCCCGCCGGCCGACCGCACCACGCCGGCCGGCCGCTTCGACTCCGAGCCCGGCCGCAACCTCGACGGCGAGGACATCGTCTGGCTCGACTACGACGCCGCGCTCGCCATCCATCGACTGCGCCCGAGCCCGGCGCGCGAGCGGCGCGCCCAGCGCCTCACGTCGGGCGAGGCCGACGAACACCGCATCTCCTACGGCTGCGTCGTCGTGCCGGTGGCGTTCTACGAGCCGTGGTCTATGTGCTGCCGGAGACGCGGCCGGTGGCCGAGATGTTTCCCGTCGACGCCGGCTGAGCGGCCGGTGCCAGGGCGCTCAGGCGCTCGCGGTACTGCGTGTGCTCGGTGCCGCACAGGCGGTCCCACCAGGTGAAGTACAGGCCGTAGTTGGCGCGGCCCTGCGCGTGGTGCAGGTCGTGGTGCAGCGTGGTCGTCAGCCAGCGGCCCCACCAGCCGGCGAGCCAGCGGCGCGGCAGCAGTTCGACGCCGGCGTGGCCGAGCACGTTGCGCAGGATCATGTGCGCGAGGAACACGAAGATCGTCAGCGGATGCAGCGGCAGCACCAGCAGCATCAGCGGCAGGAACACCGCCTGCACCACCGCCTCGGTAGGCGCGAAGCTGTAGACGGCCCACGGCGTGGGCGCCACCGAGCGGTGGTGCGTGAGGTGGGTCCAGCGGTACAGCGGTCGCGCGTGCAGCAGCCGGTGCGTCCAGTAGAACCAGGCGTCGTGGGCCAGCACCAGCAGCAGCAGGCTGCCGGCGGCATACAGCCAGCCGCGCTCGGCGATGCGCTCATAGAGCTGCAGCACACCGGCGTGCGCGCCGACGAAGGTCAGCGCGCCATTGAGCGAGAAGATCAGCACGGTGAGCATCGAGTAGAGGAACTCGCGCCGCCGCTGGCCTGGCGCCGGGGCCCGCGCCTGCACGCACCGCGCGTCGCGCCAGCCGCGTGGCAGCGCCCAAAGCACGAGCGCCAAGGCGCTCGCGGGCAGCAGATAGCGCGCCAGGTCGAACAGCCACATGACCGGCCAAGCCTGCGCCAAGGCAAGATGATGTTTTGTCGAATCGGCGCGGGATTGCAGGATTCGGCTGGACGCTACAGTCGCTGGCAGCAGAATCCGCTGGCCATGCCCGACTCCACCGAACTCCTGCTGCGCACCGTCGCCATCAGCCTGGCGCTGGTGCTGGCGCTGCACTGCCTGGCCCTGGGGCGGCGGCCGCGCTTGGCGCTGCTGCCGCTGCTGGCTTGCCTCGCGTCGTACCTCGTCTGCGCGGCGCCGGGTGCGCTGTGTTTGAGCCAAGC
>VBDL01000222.1 GCA_005884255.1 Betaproteobacteria bacterium
CGCTCGACGACGAAGGCCTCGGTCACCTTGACGCTGCCCGTCTTCGTGATGCGGCCGATGTCGTTGCGCGCGAGGTCGATGAGCATCACATGCTCGGCGCGCTCCTTCGGGTCGGCCAGGAGCTCGATTTCCGCCGCCTTGTCCGTCTCGGGCGTGGCGCCGCGCGGCCGCGTGCCGGCCAGCGGGCGGATCGTCACCTTCTGGCCGTCAGGCGTGTTTTCCTGACGCACCAGGATCTCCGGCGACGCGCCGACCACCTGGAAGTCGCCCATGTCATAGAAGTACATGTAAGGCGACGGGTTCAGCGAGCGCAGCGCGCGGTACAGCGACAGCGGCGATTCGGTGAAGCGCTTCTTCAGCCGCTGGCCGATCTGCACCTGCATCATGTCGCCGGCGGCGATGTATTCCTTGCCCTTGAGCACCGCGGCGATGTAGTCGTCCTTGGCGAACTCGCGTTCCACGGCGTGCGGCGTGCCGCGCCTTACCGGCGGCGCCGTGACGCTGTACTTCAGCTTGTCGGTCAGCTCGTTCAGGCGCCGCTTGGCGCGGAAGAAGGCCTCGGGCTGCGACGGGTCGGCGTAGACGATGAGGTACAGCCGCCCGGAGAGGTTGTCGATGACCGCCACTTCCTCGGTCTGCAGCAGCAGCACGTCGGGCGTCTCGATGCCATCCGGCTTGCTCACCTTGGCGAGCTTCGCTTCGATATAGCGCACCGCGTCGTAGCCGAAGTAGCCGGCCAGCCCGCCGCAAAAGCGCGGCAGCCCCGGGCGCAGCGCCACCTTGAAGCGCTGCTGGTACTGCGCGATGAAGTCCAGCGGGTTGCCTTCGTGCGTCTCGGTCACTCGGCCGTCGGTGACGACCTCGGTGGTGAAGCCGGTGGACCGCAGCAGCGTGCGCGCGGGTAGTCCGATGAAGGAGTAGCGGCCGAAGCGCTCGCCGCCGACGACCGATTCCAGCAGGAAGCTGTGCTTCTGGCCGCCGGCCAGCTTCAAGTACAGCGACAGCGGCGTTTCGAGGTCGGCAAGGGCCTCGGCGATGAGCGGAATGCGGTTGTAGCCTTCGGCGGCGAGGCTCTTGAATTCGAGTTCGGTGATCACGTCTGGGGCCTCCTTGAGCCCGGCGAAGCGCGCGGCCTGAAATGGGCTTCGGCTTCGCGTTCGTCACTGCAGAGGGCGCATGAAGGCGCGCCCGGCGTCAAGCTAGATGGAGTCGGACGGGCGACGCCAGGGCCAGGCTCCCCGGTCCAGCGACCTATGCTTGCGCGACGTGAACATGGGCGCAGTGTAGCAGCGACGATGCTCAGTTACAGAGGCAAGGCGTCGAGCCGGTCGACCAGCAGGTCGGCCAGCACGGCGTGCACCGGCTCGCCGTGGTTGTAACCGTAGCTGACCAGCGCCACCGGGCAGCCGGCGGAACGCGCGGCCTGCGCGTCGTTGCGCGAGTCGCCGATCATCAGCGTGCGTGACGGCGCTACGCCCAGCGCCGCGCAAGTCTTCAACAGCGGCAGCGGATCGGGCTTCTTGCGCTCGAAGGCGTCGCCGCCATGGACGACGCTGAAGAAGCGCCCCAGCCCCTTGGCCACCAGCAGCGGCCGCGCGAAGGCGCCGGGCTTGTTGGTCAGGCAGGCCAGCTTCAGGCCGCGCGCGCGCAGCCGTTCTAGGCCGGCGACGACCCCGGGATACACCGCCGAATGCAGGCCGTTGGTGGTCTGGTAGTGCTTTTGGTAACCGGCGAAGGCCGCCGCGAAAAGCGCCGCGTCGGCGCCCACTTGGGCCAGCGTGCTGCGCACCAGGTGCTCGCTGCCCTTGCCCACCGTACGCTCCACGAACGCCGGCGTGACCGCCGGCAGCGTCAGCTCGGCCAGCATCGCATTGAGCGCGACGACAAAATCGCCAAGGGTGTCGACCATCGTGCCGTCGAGGTCGACAATGGCGGCTAGCAGGTCGGTGGGCAGCGGCATGCGGTTTTGCGGCGGCGAAGGCTGCGCATGCTAACTGGTGGCGCCCGGTCGCGCAGTACCCGCGTCCCGCGAAAGGAGAGTGCGATGGCAACCAAGCATCAGCGCGATCAAGGCAGCAGCGCGGCACGCCCCGGCAATGCGCAACGCCCGCCGCCGCCATGGGCGCGCGAGGAAGTGCCCGACGACAGCAACGAGCCAGCCGCCGATGCCGACGACCGCATCGTCGAGCGACCCGACGGCTACCACTGGATCTCCGAGGACGGGCGCAACGAGTTCGGCCCCTTCGCGACGCTGGCCGAGGCGCTGGCCGACATGGAGGGCGCGGGCGGCGATGACGAGTCGGCCGCCGAGGAAGATGGCCTCGATGACCTCGATATCGGCGAAACCCCGGACGACGAATAGGTGGGTCGCGTCAGTGCCGCGTCTCGTGCATCGCGCACACCACCTGCCGCAGCTTGCCGCTGGGCGCATCGGGCTGGGGCGGCGCCGGATCGAACCGCAGTCGCACATTGGGCAGGCCCTGCCCTTCGAGGTAGCTGCGTAGCGCGGACATCGCCTTGTCGCACGCCGCGTCGGCGGCCGGCACGCCGGCCGTGTCGACGCGCAGCTCGATCGCCGCCGGCGCCACCTGTCGCAGCTGGAAGCGGTGCACGTCGGCGCGCTCCTCCACCGCGGTGGCCAGCGCCATCGGCGACAGGCGCACGACGTGGCGCGATGGGTCACGCAGATGCAGCGTGTCGTCGCAGCGCCCTTCGACCAGCAACGAGGGCCGCGGGTTGCCGCAGGGGCAGGCGTCGGGGAACAGCGTGACGCTGTCGCCGAGGTCGTAGCGGATCATCGGCTGCACGCGGTTGGCCAGATTGGTCAGCAGCACCGAATGCGAAGCCTCACCGGGCGGCACCGGCCGACACTGGCGGTCCACCGGCTCGAGCAGCACCCAGTCGTCATTCAGGTGCAGCCGCCCGTGCGGGCACTCGAAGGCCATGCTCAGGCACTCCGACGCGCCATAGTCGTTGACCACGTGCGCATCGCCGAACACCTGCTCGATGTGCGCATGGGCCGACGGAGTCAACCGCTCGCCGCCCGCCCACAGTGCCACCGGAGAGATGTGCAAGCGCGCCTCGGCCTGCAGCCGCGCCAGCTCGCTCAGCGTGCTCGGGTAGCTGGCGACGAACGATGGGCCGAAGGCGTCGAGCTCGGCGCACAGCTCGTGCGCCGGCAGCAGCACCGACAGCGTCTTCGCGCGCGCCGCCATCCAGGGGTTGCGGCGGCACTGCAGACGCCAGAACGACACGCCGGCGTAGTGCCCATCCAGCGCGGACACCAGCACCGCGCGACCGCCGCTTTGCCAGAGTCCCCGTGCGAGGTTGCTCATCCAGTGCGCGCTGTCCATGCGCAGCGCGGTGAGCATCGCGTAGGTCGACAAGGCAAAGGCGTCGTGCACGAACAGGCCCGGCTCGCCAGTGGTGCCGGAGCTGGCCCACACGGCATAGCGGCCGAGGAAGTCGTCGCCGGCACGCCGCGGGTCGGCCACAAAGGCCTGCGCGCCGGCCAGCGTGACCGCGCGATCCGTGACCCAGTCGTCGAAGCGCGCCATCAGCTCGCGTTTGGCCGCCGGCTCGATGGCCGTCCACGGCGTTGTACCGCCTTGCCACTCGCGCAGGCGCTCGCGGTACAGCGGCGAGGCCTCGCGCGCATGGGCCAGCAATGTCTGCGCGCGACGCTGCACCAACGGCGCGACCGCCTCGCGCGCCGGCGGCATGGCTGCATGGGCCGATGTCATCGCCGTCTCCCCGGATGGAACATTCAACCTTAGTGGATTCCGCCGCCGAAGCGAAGGACTGTTGCAACCGCGCGGCCTCGCGCGCGGCGGCCGACAACAGCTACCTGCTCAAGTGGGAGGCCGACGGCCTCAATGACGACGGCATCGACGCCTGGAAGGCCTATGCGCAGCGCGAGCAGCGCGCGGCCATGGTGTTCTGGGTCTCGCAGGCCACCGGCAAATATTTCAGCGACGCCGGCCTGGTGCGCCAGGGAGCTGCTCGGACCGGTGAACCGCGCGATCCAGGGGCCAGGTGCGGCAGTCGTCGGATTCGATCGCCAGATGGGCTGGCGCGCACGGTGCGCGAGCTGGCGCAACGCAGCGGCGATGCGGTGAGCGAGGTGGTGGTGCAGACGATGGCCGGCATCGATGCCTCATCGCGCAAGATCGCCGAGATCATCGGCGTGATCGACGGCATCGCCTTCCAGACCAACATCCTCGCCTTGAATGCCGCGGTGGAGGCGGCACGCGCCGGCGAGCAGGGCCGCGGCTTCGCGGTGGTGGCCGGCGAGGTGCGCAGCCTCGCGCAGCGCAGCGCCGATGCGGCGCGCAGCAGAACGCCGCGCTGGTGGAAGAGTCGTCGGCCGCGGCGGAGAGCCTGCGCGAGCAGGCGCAAAGCCTGTCGGCGGTGGTCGGCGCGTTCCGGCTGTCGACGGCTTAGGCGGAGAACTGAGCGCGCATCGCCTCGATCACCGCCTTGTAGTCCTTCTGGCCGAAGATCGCGCTGCCGGCGACGAAGGTGTCGGCACCGGCATCGGCGACGCGGCGGATGTTGTCGACCTTGATGCCGCCGTCGACCTCGAGGCGGATGTCGCGGCCGCTCGCATCGATGATCTTGCGCACGCGCTCGATCTTGCGCAGCGCCGAATCGATGAAGCTTTGTCCGCCGAAGCCCGGGTTGACGCTCATGATCAGCACCAGGTCGACCTTGTCGATGACCCACTCGAGCACATCGATCGGCTCCGCCGGGTTGAACACCAGCCCGGCCTGGCGGCCCTCGGCCTTGATCAGCTGCAGCGTGCGGTCCACATGCGTCGACGCATCCGGATGGAAGCTGACGAGATCCGCGCCGGCTTTCGCGAAGGCCTGCGCCAGCGCATCGACCGGCTGCACCATCAGGTGCACGTCGATCGGCACGCTGGAGTG
>VBDL01000223.1:0-4828 GCA_005884255.1 Betaproteobacteria bacterium
TCGTCGCAGACGATCAGCCTGGGCTGCACCGCCAAGGCGCGCGCGATCGCAATGCGCTGGCGCTGGCCGCCGGAGAACTCGTGCGGATAGCGGTCCAGCGCGTCGCGGCGCAGACCCACCTGATCCGTCAGCCGCTCCAGGCGCTCGCGCCGCTGGGTGGCGTCGAGGTCGGGCGCCAGCGCGAGCAGGCCCTCCTCGAGGATGTCGAATACGCGCATGCGCGGGTCGAGCGACGCGAACGGATCCTGGAAGATGATCTGTACGTCGCGGCGCGCCTTGTGCAGCGCATCGCCCTGCAGCGCGAACAGGTCCTGCCCCTGCAGCAAGGCCTGACCCTCGATCGTGGCCTGCGTGCGCAACAACTGCACGATGGCCTTGCCGGTGGTCGTCTTTCCGCAGCCGGACTCGCCGACCAGCGCCAGCGTGCTGCCCGCACGCACGCCATAGCTCACGCCGTCCACCGCGTTGAAATAGCCTTGAGTGCGGCGCAGCAGCCCGCTGCGAATGGGGAAGCGCACGCGCAGGTTCTTTACCTCGAGCAAGGGCTGGCCACCGCTAGGCTGCTTGGCGCGCGCCTCGGCAGGCGTCGGCACCGGCACCGCGGACGGCGGCATCTCGATCGTCGCCACGCCGCGCGCCTCGTCCTGCACGCGCAGGCAGCGCACGTCGCGCATCGCGCCCACCTGCACCAGCTCGGGCCGCTTGCCGTGGCAGCGCTCCTGCACGATGTCGCAGCGCGGCGCGAAGCGGCAGCCGGCGAAGTCCAGCGTCAGCGGCGGCACCGTGCCGGGAATCGCGGCCAACGCGTTGGTGCGGCGCTGCGCATCCGGCAGCGCACGCAGCAGCAGTCGCGCGTACGGGTGCTTGGGGTGGGCAAAGAACTCTTCGGCCGGCGCCACCTCGATGATCTGCCCGGCGTACATCAGCGCCACGCGGTGCGCCATGCCGGCCACCACGGCGAGGTCGTGCGTGATCAGCAGCAGGCCCAGGCCCTTCTCGCGCTGCAGGTCCTTGAGCAGGTCGAGGATCTGCTTCTGGATGGTCACGTCCAGCGCCGTGGTCGGCTCGTCGGCGACGACGAAGTCCGGCTCGGCGGCGAGCGTCATCGCGATCATCACGCGCTGCTTCTGCCCGCCGCTCATGCGGAACGGGTAGTCGTCGATGCGGCGCTCGGGCTCGGGAATGCCCACGCGCTTGAGCCACTCGATGGCGCGCTGGCGCGCCGCGGCGCCGCGCAGATCGGTGTGCGATTCGATGGCCTCGACGATCTGGTCGCCCACGCGCATCACCGGATTCAGGCTCGTTGACGGCTCCTGGAAGATCATGCCGATGCGCCCGCCCCGCACGCGGCGCATGCGCGCCTCGGGCAGTGCGAAGACTTCCTCGCCGTCGAGGTCCATGCGCCCGGCGGTGACGCGCCCGTTCTCGGGCAGCAGGCGCATCAGCGCCAGCGCCGTCATGCTCTTGCCGCAGCCCGATTCGCCGACGAGCGCGAAGGTCTCGCCGCGCTGGATGGTGAGGTTCAGGCCATCGATGGCGCGCACCAGGCCCGATTCGGCGTCGAGCGCCACCTTGAGGTCTTTGACGTTGAGCATGTCAGGTCACCGCCTTCGCAGCGTCTTTCGGGCCGACGATGGGGCGCGGGCGGAAGCTGCGCGCGCGCGGATCGAAGGCGTCACGCACGCCGTCGGAAAAGAGGTTGGCGGCCAACACCAGCGTCACCATGAAGCCGAACGCTGCGGCGAAGGACCACCACACCACCGGATCGCGGCTCATCTCGGTGCGCGCGAGGTTGATCATGCCGCCGAAGCTGTTCATGCTCGGGTCGACGCCGACGCCCACGTAGGTCAACACGGCTTCGTAGAGGATCAGGCCGGAGAACTCCAGCACCGTGGAGATCAGCATCAGGTGCGCCACGTTGGGGAACACGTGGCGCGCCATGATGCGCCAGGCGCTCACGCCGAAGGCGTCTGCCGCCTGCACGTACTCGAGCTCGCGCAGCTTCAGCGTCTCGGCGCGCAGCAGGCGGCACAGGCCGGCCCAGCCGGTGGCGCCGAGGATGGCACACAGCAGGAAGAGCTTCAGGTCGGCGCGCTCCGCGCCGGTCTCGAACAGCTCCGGGTGCTTGTCGAGGAAGACCTGCACCATCAGCACGAAGGCGGCGATGAGCAGCACGTTGGGCACCGACGACAGCACCGTGTAGAGGTACTGGATCAGCTCGTCGGCCCAGCCTCTCAAGTAGCCGGCCATGATGCCCAGGCCCACCGCCAGCGGCAGCGTGGCCAGCGTGGCCAGCGTGCCGATCACGAAGGCCGTGCGAATGCTCTTCAGCGCCTGGTACAGCACGTCGTTGCCGGTCTGGTCGGTGCCGAGCACGTGGTACTGGCCCATCAGCGCGATCGTCGGCCCGGCGAGCAGCGCCACCGCGTACAGCGTCGCCAGCGCGGCACGCCACGGGGTGCGCGTCTCGCCGCGCACGATGTGCCGAGCCGCCGCGCTCCAGCTGACCTTCATGTGCCGGGCCACCATCGCGAACAGCGCAGCGGTGAACAAGCCCATGGCGAGCACGCTGAACAGGAGACCCTTGATCGCGCACGCGAACACGTCGCTGGCCCATTGCGACTCGGGGTCGGTGAGGTGCTTGCCGCCATGCTCCAGCCGCGGTGCGATGCGCTTGACCTGGCCCTCGACCTCGAACGACTCCTTCGTGAAGCCCACGTAAGCCAGCGGCCGCGAGTAGGTCGGCTCACGTGATTCGATGAGATTGTTCAGCAGCGCATCCAGCGAAGAGCGCGTGCGCGGCTCGTAGGCGATCTCGTTCTTCGGCGTGCCGGGCGCGGCCGGCAGCGCGCGGCGGTAGTGCACGCTGTCGACCAGCGTAAGCAGGAGGCCAATCAGGATGATCACCGACGACGCCAGCGCCGGCGCATCGCCGAACACCTTGCGCCAATTGGCCTTCAGCGCCGGGCTGCGCGACACGAGCCAGGCATAGCCGAGCGTCAGCAGCAGCAGCAGCCAGACGACCACATCGGTCCAGAGCACAACGAATTTCATGTGACAGCTCCCCTCAAGCCAACCGCACGCGCGGGTCGACCCAGGTGTAGACGACGTCGATGAGGACGTAGGTCGCGATGTAGAGCAGCGAGCCGAGGAAGACCATCGTGCGCACGATGGCGAAGTCTTGCTTGGTGATGGCCTCGATCACGTAGGCACCCAGGCCCGGCAGGCCGAAGAAGCTCTCGAACACCAGGCTGCCCATGAACACATAAGGCAGATAGGCGCCGGCGCTGGTGACGATGGGGATCAGCGCGTTGCGCAACACGTGGCGGTAGAGCACGACCGTCTCGCGCAGGCCCTTGGCGCGCGCGGTGCGCACGTAGTCGCGGCCGATCTCCTCGAGGAACATCGCGCGATACAGGCGCGCCTCGGCGCCCAGCCGCGCGAGCAGCGACAGCCCGATCGGCAGCAGCAGGAACTTCACCACGTCCAGCCCCGGCGCGTAGCCGGAGATCGGCGCCAGCTTGAGCACGCGCGAGAAGAGGAACTGGCCGACGATGATGTAGAAGAGGCTGGAGATCGAGAGCATCAGCACGCACAGCACCACGCCCCACAAGTCCCACTTGGTGTGGCGGAACATCACGAGCAGCAGCGCGAAGGCGGTGCTGGCCATGACCTGCATGATGAACAGCGGCAGCGCGAGCTGGATGCTGACCCACATGCGCGTGCTGACCTCGGCGCCGATGTTGCCGGCGCTCTCGCCGTCGGCGCGGCCGAAGTTCAGCGTGAACAGCGACACCGAGCGCTCCCAGAAGATGGTCTGCGTCAGCTTGTCGCTGCCTTGCTTGGCCTCGTTCCAGTACAGCGGCTTGTCATAGCCGCGCTCGGCCTTCCACTTGACGATCAGTTCCTGCGTGACGCGCTTGCCGCCGATGTTCAGGCGCGCCATGTCGTCCGGCGTGTTGACCGTGAAGAAGAGGAAGAAGGTGGCGAGGTTGACGCCCAGCAGCACGAGCGCGCCGTACACCACGCGGCGGGTGAGATAGGAAAACATGGGTCGGATCTCTTAAGCCAGCACTTCTTCGCCGCGCGCGTTGGTGCGCTCGCGCTGGCGGAAGCTGCGCATCGCCAGCAGCACGACGGCCACGATGCCGGCAATGATCAGGAACACGGGCCACCACACCGGGCGGTTCCATTCACGCATCTTGGCCACGCGTTCGGCCGGGTCCAGCCGCATGTAGCGCCCCGGGTCGCGGATCATCACGGTGGGGCGCGCGTTGTAGAGCCAGTGCTGCACCGCCGATGTCGAGTAGGGGAAGTAGCCGAAGGACCATGGCGCGTCTTCCTGGGCGATCTTCACCATCTTGTCGATGAGGGCCTGCTTTTCGGGTCCGTCATCCATCAGCTTGAGCTTGCTGAACAGCTTGTCGTACTCGGAATCGGCGTAGTTCGACGTGTTCTCGCCGTCGCAGCACGACTTGCCATTGGGGCCGTAGAGCAGGAACAGGAAGTTCTCGGCATCTGGGTAGTCGGCCAGCCAGCCCAGCCAGTAGACCTGGTGCTTGCCCTTGCGCACCTTGTCCTGGAACTGGTTGTTGTCGGTGGCGCGCACCTCGAGCTGGATGCCGAGCTTGGCGAACTGCTTGACCACCCAGTCGATCTCGGCCTTGCGCTCGGGCGTGGGCAGCGCGTAGTAGTCGTAGTTGATGACCAGCGGCAGGCCTGTCTTGGCGTCGCGCCCATCGGGGTAGCCCGCCTCGACCATCAGCTTCTTCGCATCCTCGATCGAGCGGCGCACGATCTTGCCGTCGACGATCTTGTGCGTCACCGG
>VBDL01000223.1:4900-7226 GCA_005884255.1 Betaproteobacteria bacterium
GGAAGATCTTGCTGTATTCCTCCCAGTCGATGGCGACCGAGATGGCCTGGCGCAGCTTGCGGTTGCGCGCCTGCCGCTCCGGCGTGTCACCCTTGCCGATCACCGGGTCGAGCATGTTGAAGCCGATCAGCCAGCTGTGCACGTCGGTGAACTTGGGCAGCCGAAAGCCCTTGGCCTGGTACTCCTCGCGCACTTGTTCGGAGTCCTGCATCTCGACGATGTACGGCAGGCCGGTGTCGGTGCGCTCGAACACCTCGATGTCGTAGAAGCCCTGGCGGAACTTGCCGCGCATCGGCACTGCTTCCTTCTCGATCGTCGACACGATGGTGTCGATGAAGGGCGTGGGCTTGCCGCAATCGTCGAGCAGGCCGGCCTCCTTGTCGCCGGGCATGCCTTCGCAGGGATAGGGCTCGCCGCGATAGTTCGGGTTGCGCTTCATCGTGAGGCGCCGGTCCTGCAGGTTCTCCACCAGCATGTACGGGCCCGTGCCCACCGGCCAGCGGTCGAGCGTGAGATTGGCGGCTGCGAGACCCGGCTGCGCGTAGAAGGCGTCGGCCTCCCACGGCATCGGTGAGATGAAGGTCATCGCCATCCAGTAGTTCCACTGCGGGTACTTGCCCTTGAGGCGGATGCGCAGCAGGTACTTCTCGGGCGCCGTCACGCCGGCCAGCGGCCAGCGGCGGAAATCGAGGAATGGCTTGTCGAGGCTGGCCGGATCCTGGCCACGGCGCAGCTTCTCGTCCTCGGACTTCACCAGCGCCATGTACTCCTTCAGCCCCACCACGTACTCGGAGAAGATGCCCGAGATCGGCGTGGTGATGCGCGTGGTGGCGTGGCGCTTGAGCCCGTAGACGAAGTCCTCGGCCACCATCTCGCGCGTGCCCTGGTGCTCGAAGTCCAGCGGCGTCTTGCGGTGGCCGAGCTCGCCCGGCTTCATCGCGTGGTAGCGGTAGTTGCCGTGTTCGTCCTTCGCGAAGGCGGGGTGCGGCTGGTACAGGATGCCGCGCTTGATGGGAATTTCGTACACGCTCTCGGCGATGGTCTCGCCCGGCGCGTCTGCCGGGAGCACGCGCCCGTCCTTGTCGAGGTACTTGGGCTTGACGACCTCGACGGCCGCCTTCGGCACCAGCGTGTACGGCCGCTTGAGGTAGTGGTAGCCGTACAGCGGCTCGTAGATCTGGTAGGTGTACGGAGTGTCGTTGCTCCAGTACGAGGCCGTGGGGTCGAGGTGGCGCGGCGACGTCTCGATGACCGCGGTGTACAGCGTGTTGCTGGCGGCACCCTTGTCCGGCTGCGGATTGTTGTTGCAGCCGGCGAATAGCGCCGACAGGAGCAGCGCGCCAACAAGGCGCAGGCTGCCGGACCGCTGCAAGTTGAACAGGGGCATGTGCCCTCTCCTTCTACCGAGCCGCGTGTGAGGATCGTCACACGGGCCAAAAAAACACGAGCCTCCGTTGAGCACCGGCTTATGGCCGGGTCAGCGCGAGGCAGCGGGGCATGATACCGCCATGTAACTCGACTTCACCTTGGGAGTCGCCCCTATGCAAGCCACGCGCCAGGCGTGAGATTCGCCGCAAATCGCGGCGTTCCCGCGGGATTGCCCTACCAGCCGACGAAGGCGTCGCGGCCTTGTATAGCCAGGTTCACCCGCGCGCCGACCGGCAGGCAGACCTTGGTCGGCACGTGGCCGAAGGGCAGGCCGGTGACGACGGGCACCTTCACCACCGAGCGCAGGTGCGCGATGGTGCTCTTTAGCGTGTAGCCGCGGTCCAGCGGCGACTTGCGGAAGTCGGTGAAGGCGCCCAGCACCACCGCCTTCTGCGCGTCCAGCACGCCGGCCTGCTGCAACTGCAAGAGGCCTCGTTCGACGCGGTAGGGGTGCTCGTTGACGTCCTCGAGGAACAGCACGCCGCCCTTGATGCGCGGGAAGTGCTTCGTGCCGAGCAGCGAATTGACCATTGCGAGGTTGCCGCCCCACAGCGTGCCCTTGACGTCCAGCCCGTCCAAGCCGGCCTCGGTGCGAAAGCCGATGGCTTCCAGTTCGCCGGACATCGCCTCGGTGAAGCAGCCGAGCGTCACCTCGTCGGGTTCTTCCTCACGGCCCAAGTCATCGCAGGCCAGCGGGCCGCACCAGGTGCGCCCGCCGCCATGGGCGAGCAGGCCGAGCTGCAAGGCCGTGAGGTCGCTGTAGCCGACCCAACGGGTGCCGCGCTCGACGCTGCGCGCGATGCGTTTCCAATCGATGCGGTCGAGCAGCCGCGTGAGGCCGTAGCCGCCGCGCGAGGCCAGCGCGATGGACGGCCCGGCGTCGGCCACGCGGTACAGC
>VBDL01000224.1 GCA_005884255.1 Betaproteobacteria bacterium
CATCACGAAGCTCAGCGGCGTGCGGCATTGCTCCAGACAGCGGTGCTTGAGCGCACTGAACTGGAAGGCGCCGGCCAGCGCGAGCGTCGCCGCGCCGATCAGCCCGGCGTGCCAGGCCAGTGCCGGCAGCGCGGCGATGCCCGCCAGCAGCACGCCGTGCAGCGCATGCGCCAGCAGCCCGAAGGCGCCCCACACGGCCAGGTAGCCCAGGCCCAGCAGTGCGAGCAGCCGGCCATGGTCTGCGCGCCCGGCGGCGACGCGGTCGAAGGCGTTGAACAAGGGCAGCGTGCTCGGCAGCATCATCGCCGCGGTCATCAGCACCCACGCTGCGCCGTACAGCGCGGCGGGCACGACGAGCGCGCCGCCGGGAATGGCGCGGCACAGGAAGGCCGCGGGCCCCGAGATCGTCCAGTCGCCATGGTCGAGATAGCGGCCATAGGGGCTGCGCGCCCAGGCCCACAGCGCGAACCAGGCAAGGGCGATCAGGCCGGCGAGCACCGGCACGAACACGCGTCGCCGGGTGTGCGCCATAACCATGGCCAGCCTCAGTGCCCGCCCGACCGCCCGAAGGGCACTGAGCGACGCCACCAAGTGGACACCGCGGATCCGGCTCCGCCGGTCCGCCGGTGTCGCCCCCTCGAGGGGGCGGCCGCAGGCCGTAGGGGGTGGTTCATTTCATGCGTCGAACACGAAGGTGCTCTGCAGTGCGTTGTGGTTCTGGATATTCACGTCGATGCCGATGGCCGCATTCTTCGAGCGGTAGACCGGCGCCTTGCCGACGAATACCGGCGCGCCCGGCACGGTGGAGAACACGGTGTCCGACAGCGTGGTCTGGCCGCCGGTGGCGCCGAGGTAGGGCTCGAGCTCGGCGTAGCAGTCCGGCCCGATCTCCAGCGTGCCCTTGCCGCCTTGCACGTCGAAGCGGATCGGCGTGCGCTCGACCGACACCACCGTGCCGATCAGCTTGGCGAGGTCGGCGATCGGCCCGCCGGCCTGGCCGGTGAAGACCTTCAGCAGGGCGTCCTCCTGCGCCTTCGACGACTTGTCGTCGACGTGAATCGCCGCCGTCCAGTTGCCCTGCAGGATGTTGCCCGGCACATGGGCGACCGCGGCGATGGTGTTGCCGCCCACGTCCAGGCCATCGACCGTGCCCTTGTCGATGCGCCACGCAATGACGGTGTCGCAGGTGCCGTTGTCGGGATCCTCGCCGATCCAGCACGGGCAGTGGACGCGGCAGTTGCAGACTTCGAGCAGACGGCCTTCCAGGTGATAGCTCATGCGACCCTCCATCGGTACAGCACCAAGGAACCGATTGATGCTACGCCGCCTGCCGCCGCGCGGGGCGATACACCCCTTCCTCGTGGGAGGCGGCGCTGCCGCGGCGTTGCGCCGCCTTGCAATTTGCCGAAGGCTTGCTCTCGTTCAATGCTGCCGTTGCAGCCAGGCGCACCGGACCGAGCGACGCCATCCGCTCGATGGCGGGCTGCGGCTCGCTGCGCAACTCCTGCACATTGCTGCGCATGTCAGTGGCCATTGCGCGTTGCGCCACCCACGGCGCATGAAACGCCGGACGAGGAGCGGCGGCTCTCGGCCCATTGCGGCTGTTTGCCTTGTTTGCGGAGAGCCGACATGCGGGCATCGGCGCGCCCGAGCGGCTTGGGGTGCGGGCACGTCGGTCCGACCTCGGCGGTCGGCCCTGCGGGCCGACTTCGCTGCGGTTCTCGGCCTGGGGGCGCGCCGTCCACTTAGCTCCGCGCGCTTCGCGCGCTGCGCACGACGCCGGCGAGTCAGTGGTGGATGCGCGCTGCGCGCGCCGCCCCCAGCCCTGCGATCCTCGCCGCCTCCCACGGCCCGCCGCACCCGCACCCCAAGCCACTCTCCTGCACCGCCGGGGCGTGCGGCGCATTGCCAGAGCGTGGCTGCAAAGGCGTGGGCAGGCAGGCCGCAGCGCGCGTGGGAGGCGCCGGCCTGGGGCGGTTCGGGGGGCGGCGCGCACGCAGTGCGCGCTTCGTGAACTGACTCGCCGGCGTCGTGCGCAGCGCGCAGGGCGCGCGGAGCTAAGTGGACGGCGCGCCCCCCGCAGCGCACCAGGCCGGGAAGTCGGCCCGCAGGGCCGACCGCCGAGGTCGCGCGCTGCGGCCTGCCTGCCCACGCCTTTGCCGCGCCGAACTCCGAATGTCTGCATTCGGCAGGTGCGAACAGCCGCAACGGGCCGAATGCCGACGCCCACGTCGAACGGAACGTTGCGCACCGCGTTTCGCTGAAGGCGCTTCGGGGGTGGTTCATTTCAGTGGCTCACCGCGAACAGCCGCCACTCGCCGGGAATGCCCTTGAGGCTTTGCACGCCGCGATCCTGGAACGACAGGCCCGAGCCGGCCACCAGGTCGCGCACGGTGCTGGACACCAGCACCTCCCCGGACTGCGCCTGCGCAGCCACGCGCGCGCCGGTGTGCACCGCGATGCCACCGAGCTTGTCGCCCATCAGCTCGCATTCGCCGGTGTGCAGGCCGGCGCGGATCTCCAGGCCGAGCGCGCGCACCGCGTCGCAGATCGAGCAGGCACAGCGCACCGCGCGCGCCGGACCGTCGAAGGTGGCGAGGAAGCCATCGCCCGCGGTGTCGATCTCGCGGCCGCGGAAGCGCGCCAGCTCGCGGCGGATCAGCGCGTGATGGCTGTCGAGCAGGTCGTGCCAGTGGCGGTCGCCGAGCTGCGCCGCGCGTTCGGTGGCACCCACGATGTCGGTGAACAGCACCGTGGCCAACACACGGTCGGGCTCGTCGGCGTGCCGGCTGCCGGTGAGGAACTCCTCGATCTCGTCGACGATGCGCTCGCTGTCGCAGCCCCAGGGCACGTGGTCGATGCCTTGCAGCTCGACCAGCTTCGCGCCCTCGATGCGCTCGGCCATGTAACGGCCGGCGCCGAACGGCACCGCCTGGTCCTTGACGCTGTGCAGCACCAGAGTTGTCACGCGCACCGCGGGCAGCACGTGGCGGATGTCGATCTCCATGTTCATGCGCACCAGCATCGCCGCCGCGGCCGGGCTGGCGCTCAGGCGCAGCCAGCGCGCCCACCATTGGCGGTAGCGCTCGTCGTCGGCCAGGCTCGGCCAGCGCGTCTCGATGCCCACCGGCCCGCCCCAATCGCGCTCGATCTGGTCGGCGAACGCGAGGTGCTGCTCGGCGTTCGGGCCCCAGGGATAGTCCGGCGCCGCAGTGCGCCGCGCGAAGGCCCCGCCGAGGATCAGCGCGCTGGCGCGCTGCGGATAGGTGGCGGCGAACAGCGCGCACATCGCACCGCCCTCGGAGTAGCCGAACAGCGCCGCGCGCGGCGAGCCGACCGCATCCATCACGGCGCGCACATCGTCCATGCGCACCTCGAGGCTGGGCATGTCGGCAACGCGGTCCGACAGGCCGGTGCCGCGCTTGTCGAAGAGGATCAGCCGCGTGAACGTGGCCAGGCGCTGCAGCATGCGCGAGAGCGTCGGCTCCTCCCAGAACACATCGAGGTTGGACACCCAGCCGGGCACCAGCACCAGGTCGCGCGGCCCACTGCCCACCACTTGGTAGGCGATGTTGACGCCGCCGCTCTTTGCATACCGCGTCTCAGGGAGCATGGCGAGCTCTCCTCGAATGTTCACTATTGAACATTTCCGCTGCACAGCGCGCCGCTGTCGAGCAGTGACCTCGAAACCTACGCTTTCTTCACGG
The DNA here is from genome assembly GCA_005884255.1 of Betaproteobacteria bacterium. Lineage (GTDB taxonomy): Bacteria > Pseudomonadota > Gammaproteobacteria > Burkholderiales > Burkholderiaceae_C > VBDL01. The sequence continues at coordinate 3,708 of VBDL01000224.1, forward strand.
TTTCGGGAATCACCAGCATGTCAGCGTCCCTTCTTGCATTGTTACTGTCCTTGGTGATGGCCGGCTGCGCCAGCCTGCCATCGCAGGTGCAGCGCCCGGTGTCCGCGGCGCTCGCCGACACCGCCGACACGCCGCTGGCGCGCATCGCCGCCGCGGCCGCGCCGGACGATGAACGGCAGCTCTCCGGCTTTCGCCCGCTGATGGACGGCGACCATGCGCTGAACGCGCGCATCGCGCTGATCCGCCGCGCGCAGAAGTCGCTGGACCTGCAGTACTACCTGATCGCTTCCGACGAGGTCGGCCTGCTGCTGCTGCGCGAACTGCGCGACGCGGCGGCGCGCGGTGTGCGCGTGCGCCTGCTGGTCGACGACCTCTATGCCGCGGGACAGGACGAGCTGTTCGCCGGCCTGGCCGCGCATGCCAACGTCGAGTTGCGCCTGTTCAACCCGCTGCCCGCACGCAGCGGCACGTTCGGTGCGCGCATCGTGCTGTCGCTGCACGAGTTCACGCGCATCAACCGCCGCATGCACAACAAGCTGTTCATCGCCGACAACGCATTCGCCATCGTCGGCGGCCGCAACCTCGCCAACGAGTACTTCATGCGCAGCGAGTCGGCCAACTTCATCGATGCCGACGTGCTGGCCACCGGCCCCGTGGTGCGCGAGCTGTCGACGGTGTTCGACGCCTATTGGAACAGCGAGCAAGCCTGGCCGGTGCACAGCCTGGCCGCCGGCAAGCCCGCAGACGCGCGCGCGAACTTCGACGCCATGGTGCGCGACGCCGCCGCCGAGCCCACGGTCACGCCGCGCGACCGCTTCGGACGCAGCAGCGTGCAGGCGCAACTCGACAGCGGCCGCCTGGAGCAGCGCTTCGCCACTGCCGAAGTGTTCGCCGACACGCCGGCCAAGGCCGCTGGATCCGGCAACGCCGAGGCCACCCCGATGGCCGCCGCGATGGGTGCCATGCGTGCGGCGCGCAGCGACGTGCTGATCGTCTCGCCGTACTTCGTGCCCGGCGAAAGCGGCATGGCCGTGGCTGGGCGCCACCGACGAGCCGCTGGTGCACTGGGGCTATGCACGCTATCGCCCGGCGATGCTGAAGATGGGCGTGGCGCTGCGCGAACTCGGCGCACGCCTGAGCGGGCGCACCAGCGCCTTCGGCGACTTCCATTCATCGCTGGCGCGGCTGCATGCGAAGCTGGCGGTGGTCGACCAGCAGCGCCTCTTCATCGGCTCGATGAACATGGACGCGCGCTCGGCGCGCCTGAACACCGAGCTGCTGCTGGCCATCGACAGCCGCGAACTCTCCGCCGAAGTCGCCTCGCTGCTCACCGGCGAGCAGGCCTCGCTCACCTATCGGCTGCGCCTGGCGGGCGAGGACGATCACATCGAGTGGGTCTCGACCGAAGGTCCGCATGAGGTGGCGCACCGCACCGAGCCCGATTGCGGCTGGGGCCTGCGCCTGAAGCTGGCGACGTTGTCGGCCTTCGTCAACGAAGAGAACCTGTGACCGCGATCAGATCAGTGATGCGCCGAACGCGCAGCGGCGAGGATCTCCTCATCGTTCGGCACGTGGCCGTACTGATTCGGCGAGTCGGGCGCCTCGACGTAGGCCCAGCGGATCGTGCCGGTCGTGTCGATGAGGAACTGCCCCGCCCACTGCATGCCATGGGTGGCGAAGGTCTGCTGGTCGGCCTCGGTCATCTCGTAGCCGTCACGTGTGTTCAACGCCTCTGCCGCGGCCATGAGGTTCATCGGCGCCGGCAGCTCGTCGGACTGCACCGAGGTGTTCATCAGCTGCTGCAGCGTCACCGTCTGCGGCCAGTGCACATCGCTGGCATTTGCATCGTCGGGCAGCATCGCGGTCTCGAGCAGGCCGAAAGCGCGATGCGTCGTCACCTCGGGGTCGGAGGCCAGCACCACCGGCGTCGGCCGGTACTGGAAATACTGTCGTGCGCGCTGCATTGGCGTCACCACCACCGCCAGCGTCTCCACGCCTTCGCGCGCCAGCTTGTCGCGCGTGGTGGCAAGGCTCGCTAACTGGCGGCGGCAGAACGGGCAATGCAGGCCGCGCATCAGCGCCAGCAGCACCGGACCTTTCGCACGCAATGCAGACAGCGACACGGTGCCGTCGCGGTTGATGGCCGGCAAGGCAAATTCAGGCGCAATATCGCCGGCTTGAAGCGGCTGGTGCGAGGTCGTCATGATTCACTTCTCCTCAAGCAGAGCCGCTACAGCCATGCAGACACCGCAGATCC
>VBDL01000225.1 GCA_005884255.1 Betaproteobacteria bacterium
AGCCCGAACAGTGTGTGCAGGTCGGCGGCGAAGGCCGGTGTGCCGGCGAAATCGGGGGGCGGCAGCGGCCGGTGGACACCCTTGGGCGCCCCGGTGGTGCCCGAGGTGTAGACCATCAGCGCGCCGGCGCATTCGGCCTCGTGCGGCGTCGCACCCGCGGTGGCGATCAGCGGCTCGATCGGCGTGAAGCCGGCGATCGAGCCGCCGAATGAGAGCCGATGGATGCCGCCCGCGGAGTCGTCTGCCAACGGTGCGGCGAGCGCCTCCAGCGCGGTGTCCACAATGACCGCACGTGCATCGCAGTCGCCGACGAGGTAGGCCAGCTCGGCCGGCGCCAGCGTCGTCGCGAGCGGCGTCAGGTACAGCCCGCAGCGGTACGCGCCCCAGGCGACGGCCAGCGCTTCAGGCCGGTTGCCGAGCAGCGATGCGACATGGGCGCCGCGCTGTAGCCCGAGCCCGCGAAAGACATTGGCGATGCGGTTGGCGAGTGCCTCGAGCTCGGCGTAGCTCAGCCGCACGTCACCGCAAACGATGGCAGGGTGCGACGGCGTGCGCGTGGCATGCAGTCGCAGGTCCAGCCGCCTGACGCTAGCGTCATCCACGGTCAGCCGGCGCTGCGCTGCGCCTTCTCCTGCTCGGCGCGCGCGCGCACCACGCGCTTGGCTTCGGCCCAGTCTTCGGGCGTCAGCGCACTCATCTCGGCGAAGGTGCTCGGCGCCGCCAGGTGGTGGCCGCCGTCGATCGCGATGTTCTGGCCGGTGATGTAGTCGCAGCCGTCGGACTGCAGGAACATCAGCAGGTTGCACAGCTCGTCCATCTTGCCGTAGCGGCCCATCGGCACCTTCTCGCTCGACGCGGCGCCGACGTTGGCCTTGGGGATCGGCGCGAGCTTCTCCCAGGCGCTCTCGGTCGGGAAGGGCCCGGGCGCGACCGCGTTGACGCGGATGTTGTGGCGGCCCCATTCGACCGCCAGCGACATCGTCATCGCATGCACCGCTGTCTTCGCCATCACCGAAGGCAGCACGTAGGGCGAACCGGTCCAGACCCAGGTCACGAGCATGCTGACGACCGAGCCCGGCAGGCCCTGCGCAATCCAGCGTCGGCCGCAGGCGAGCGTCGCGTAGAGCGCGCCGTCCATCACCGTCGAGCGCACGGCCTCGAAGCCGCGCGGGCTGATCTCGACGGACGGTGAGATGAAGTTGGCCGCAGCGTTGTTGACGAGGCCGGTGAGCGGCCCGCCCTGCCAGATGCGCTCGACCATCGCCTCCATCTGCTCGGCGCTGCGCACATCGCAGATGTGGTGTTCGATCGTGCCGCCGTGTGCGGCCTGGCTGCGCAGCTCGGCCACCGCCTCCTGCAGCACGCTTTCGCGCCGGCCGCAGATGTGCACGGCCGCGCCGTGGGCCACGAAGCTGCGCGCGAGCTCCTTGCCGAGCCCGGTGCCGCCACCGGTGATCAGGATGCGTTTGCCTTGCAGGGCATCGGAGCGGATCGGTCCGCGAGCGAGAGTCGTCATGGCGCTTCCTTTGAGCGGTCAGGCCGGGTTGATGCCGGCGACACCGTTGTAGCGGTCGTGGTTTTCCTTCTGGTACTCAGAGAACATCTGGCGGCCGATGATGTGCTTCATCACCTCGATCGAGCCGCCGGCGATCTTGACGATGCGTGCATCGGCATAGGCGCGTGCGATCGGGTATTCCCACATGTAGCCCCAGCCGCCGAACAGCTGCAGGCATTCGTCGACGATCTTGCAGTGCGTGTTCGACAGCCACATCTTGGCCATCGCGGCGTCGACCGCGTCGAGCTCGCCCTTCATGAAGATGGCAATGCACTTGTCGACGAACTGCCGCCCGACGACCGCTTCGGTCTTCAGCTCCGCGAGCTTGAACTGGGTGTTCTGCATGTCGCCGATGGTGCGGCCGAAGGCCTTTCGGTTGGCGGTGTAGTCGACCGTCCAGTCGACGACGGTCTCGGCCACCGTGGCCGAGCGGATCGCCTGCGCGAGCCGCTCCTGCGCCAGCTTGGTCATCATGAGCTCGAAGCCCTTGCCTTCTTCGCCGAGCATCGCGCTGGCCGGCACGCGCATGTTGTCGAAGAAGAGCTCCGAGGTGTCCTGCCCCTTCATGCCGAGCTTTTCGAGGTTCTTGCCGCGCTTGAATCCGGGCAGGCTGGTGTCGACGAGGAACAGCGTGACGCCCTTGGCGCCGGCCTGTGAATCGGTCTTGGTCGCGAGCACGATCACGTCGCAGAGCTGGCCGTTCGAGATGAAGACCTTCTGCCCCGAGATCACGAAGTCGTCGCCGTCGCGGACCGCCTTGGTGCGGATCGCCTTCAGGTCGGAGCCGGCATGCGGCTCGGTCATGCCGAGCGCGCCGATCGCTTCGCCGCGCACCATCTTCGGCAACCAGCGCTTCTTCTGCGCCTCGGTGCCGAACGACTTGACGTAGGTCGCGACGAGGTCGCAGTGGACCATGAAGCCCGGTGCGGTGTAGCCCGAGCGCGCCATCTCCTCGAAGACGACGACGTCAAACAGATAGTCGGCGCCCGCGCCGCCGTATTCCTCGGGGATCGTGCAGCACAGCATGCCGGCCGCGCCGGCCTTGAGCCACAGGTCGCGCGAGACGATGCCGTCGCGCTCCCAGGCGGCGTGATGCGGTGCGATTTCGTTCTCGATGAACTTGCGCACCATGTCGCGGAAGGCATCGTGCTCCTCGCTGAAGAGTTCGCGTTTGATCACTTCGGGTCCTTCACGGTGGCAGTACCGTCAATACGATTTGGGCAGGTCCAGCACCTTCTCGGCGATGAACGACAGGATGAGCTGCTCGGTGATCGGCGCGATGCGCGTGATGGTCACTTCGCGCAGCAGCCGCTCCACGTGGTATTCCTTGGCGTAGCCGAAGCCGCCGTGCGTCAGCACCGCCTGCAGGCACGAGTCGTAGCCGGCGCGCGCGCCGAGGAACTTGGCGGTGTTGGCTTCGGCTCCACACGGCTGATGGTTGTCGTAGAGCCACGCGCCCTTCATCACCATCGCCCAGGCAGCCTCGAGCGCCATCCAGCGCTCTGCGAGCGGGTGCTGGATGCCCTGGTTCTGGCCGATCGGGCGGCCGAACACGACGCGGTCGCGTGCGTACTTGGTCGCGCGGCGCAAGGCGTCCTGGCCGATCGCGATCGCTTCGGCGGCGACCAGCAGGCGCTCGGGGTTCAGGCTGTGCAGGATGTAGCCGAAGCCCTTGCCTTCTTCGCCGATCCGGTCCGAATCGGGGATGAACAGCCCGTCGATGAAGATCGCGTTCGAGTCGACCGCCTTGCGGCCCATCTTCGGGATGCGGCGCACCTCGATCTTGCTGCGGTCGAGGTCGGTGTAGAAGATCGTGATGCCGTCAGTCGGGCGCGCGCAGTCTTCGAGCTTGGTCGTGCGCGTGAGCAGCATGATCTTGTTGGCCACCTGCGCGGTCGAGGTCCACACCTTCTGGCCGTGCACGACGTAGCCGCCGGGCACCTTCTGCGCGAAGGTCTTGATCGCGGTGGTGTTCAGGCCGGCATCGGGCTCGGTGAAGCCGAAGCAGCACTGATCCTTGCCTTCGACCAGGCGCGGCAGCCAGCGTTGTTTCTGGTCTTGCGTGCCGACCACGACGATCGGGTGCGGGCCGAACAGGTTGATGTGCACCGTGGAGGCCGATGCCATGCCGCCGCCGTGGCTCGCCACCTCGTGCAGCATGATCACCGCCTCGGTCACGCCGAGGCCCGCGCCGCCGTACTCGGGCGGCATCGTGATGCCGAGCCAGCCGGCCTCGGCCATCGCGCGGTGGAACTCCCTGGGGAACTCGCCGTCGTCGTCGCGCGCGAGCCAGTAATCGTCGTCGAACGAGCGCACCACGGCGCCAACGCCGTCGCGGATCGCTCGGTGGTCCTCGGTGATCGTGAAGTCCATGGGCTGCCCTTGTTCAGTTGTCCAGGCCGAGCGTGCGGCGCGCTTGTTTCAGATGCGGCAGGTCGAGCATCGCGCCGTCCAGGCCGACGGTGCCGGCGTCGGGCTGCTGCGCAAACGCGTCGACCACGCGGCGTGCACGCGCGAGCTCGGCCTCGCTCGGCGAGAACGCCCGGTTGATGACCTCGACCTGGTCGGGGTGGATCGCGATGCGGCCGCGGAAGCCGCGCCGGCGGGCGACCGCGCAGGACGCGGCGAGCCCCTCGGAATCGCGGAAGTCGGCGTACAGCGTGTCGATCGCGGGCACGTCGGCCGCTGCCGCCGCGCACAGGCACAGCGAGTTCGCCAGCGTGTACAGCGGCGACAGGCTGCCGTCGGCGTCCTTGTTCGAGATCGCGCCGATGGCGGCCGACAGGTCTTCAGCGCCCCAGGTGATGCCGGCCAGGCGCGGCACGTCGTGCGTGAAGCTCGCCATCGTCAGCATCGCCGGTGCTGTCTCGGTCGCGACGGGCACGATGCGCACCGTGCCGGCGGCGATGCCGGCGCGCGCTTCGAGCGCGTCGAGGCAGAACGCGACGCGGCGCACGTCGTCGGCGCTGTTCGTCTTCGGCACCATGATCCCGGCGATGCCGGGTACGACGACCGCGGCGAGGTCGTGCATCGCCAAGCCCGAATCGAGCGGGTTGATGCGCACGTAGAGCTGTGCGCTGAGGCTCGCCGCATATTCGGCGATGAAGGCCGCGGCGGCGGCGCGCGCATCTGCCTTGCGCGGTGCCGCGACGGCATCTTCGAGATCGAGGATCAGCGCA
>VBDL01000226.1 GCA_005884255.1 Betaproteobacteria bacterium
ACAACTGGCCGGGCTTGGCGGTCGGGCAGTTCGCGCTGAAGAGCGGGCCGTGCTATGCGTCGAGCAACGAATTCAAGATCACCCTCAAGGGCAAGGGTGCGCACGGCGCGATGCCGCATCTGGGGCTGGACCCGGTGCCCGCCGCCTGCCAGATGGTGCAGGCCTTCCAGACCATCATCACGCGCAACAAGCGGCCGATCGACACCGGCGTGATCTCGGTGACGATGATCCACACCGGCGAGGCGACCAACGTGATCCCCGAGAGCTGCGTGCTCGAAGGCACGGTGCGCACCTTCACCACCGAAGTGCTCGACCTCATCGAGCGGCGCATGAAGACGGTGGCTGAGGCCACCGCGGCCGCGTTCGAATGCAGCTGCGAGTTCGAGTTCGTGCGCAACTATCCGCCGACCATCAACCACGACGCCGAGACGGCGTTCGCGCGCGAGGTGCTGAGCGAGCTCGCCGGCGCGAGCAACGTGGTCGAGTTCGAGCCGACGATGGGCGCCGAGGACTTCAGCTACTACCTGCTGGAGAAGCCCGGCTGCTACTTCATGATGGGCAACGGCGACGGCACACACCGTGACGGTGGCCACGGCCTGGGGCCCTGCATGCTGCACAACCCGAGCTACGACTTCAACGACGATCTCATCCCGCTGGGCGCCACCGCGTGGGTGCGGCTGGCCGAGACCTGGCTCAATACGCCCCGCTGAACCGATGAACACGGTCGATTGCTTCGCCCAGAGCTACGCCGAGGCGCGGCAGAAGTTCCTCGCCGCCGCGGAACTTGCCGATCTCGACGTCGAGAGCCACGCGCACCCGATGCTCGGTCGCGATGGCGAGGTTCTGGCGCTGGACATCGTGCGCGATGGCCCGAAGGATGCGCAAGCGCTGCTCTTGATCAGCAGCGGCTGCCACGGCGTCGAAGGCTTCTGCGGCTCGGGCATCCAGATCGCGCTACTGCGAGATGCCGGCTGGCGACAGGCGGCGCACGATGCCGGCGTGGCCGTGCTCTACCTGCATGCGCTGAACCCCTATGGCTTCTCGTGGTGGCGACGCACGACGCACGAGAACGTCGACCTGAATCGCAATTTCCACGACTTCTCGAAGCCACTGCCGGCCAACCCCGGTTACGACGAGATCGCCGCGCTGCTGGTGCCGCCCGCCTGGCCGCCGACGCCAGACGTGGCCGCGGCCATACAGCGCCTGATCGCCGAGCGCGGACTCGGCTGGCTGCAGGCGGCGGTGTCGGGCGGGCAGTACACGCATCCCGAAGGCCTGTTCTATGGCGGCATCAACCCGACCTGGAGCCACGTGACGCTGCGCCACGTGCTGCAGGAGCAGGGCCGTGCGGCGCGGCGCATCGGCTGGATCGACCTGCACACCGGCCTCGGGCCCAGCGGCCACGGCGAGCGCATCTTCGCCTGCCGCGACGATGCGCAGGCGCTGGTGCGCGCGCGCGCCTGGTGGGGGCAGGAGGTGACGTCGATCTACGACGGCAGCTCGACCTCCGCGATGCTGACCGGGCTGATGTGGAACGCCATCTACGATGAGTGCCCGCAGGCCGAGTACACCGGCATCGCGCTGGAGTACGGCACGGTGCCGATCATGGAGGTGATCGAGGCGCTGCGCGGCGACCAGTGGCTGGAGAACCATCCGGAGATCGATGCGGTCGCCCTCGAGCAGCGCCATGCGATCAAGCGCCGCATGCGCGACGCCTTCTACACGGACACCGATGCCTGGAAGCAGCGCGTCGTCGAGCAGGCGGTCCAGGCCGCCCGGCAGGCGGTGAGCGGGCTGTCCTGAGGACAAGTTCACACCCGCTGTCGCACCTAGGGGCCAGCCCTCTCCCTGGGCGAGATTCGCCCCCGTCACAATCGCTCGCGAAAGAGCGCGTGGCGCTCGCGCTGCGGAGTAGTTGATGCAGACAGCCCAAGCGATCTTGCGGCCCCCCTATCGGCGCGCCGCGCTGGAGGAGTGCGGCGCCATCGTTCCCAACCTGCTGTGGGTCTTCGGGGCCGTGGAGCTGCTGGGCGATCCCGCACTGCAGGAGCTGCTCAACGAGGCCTTGCCCGGCGTGCCGCGCGTGGGTTGCTCCACCGCCGGCGAGATCAGCCGGCAGGGGGTCGATGACCACAGCCTGGTGGTCACCGCGATGCGCGTCGACGGCGGCGGGCTGCAGGTGGCGAGCACCGGCTTCGACGGCCTGGCCGACTCTCGCGACGCCGGGCGGCGCCTGGGCGAGCAGCTGCAGGCCCCGGGGCTGCACAACATCATCACCTTCGGCCAGGGCGTGGACATCAACGGCAGCGCCTTCATCGACGGCCTGGTCTCGGTGGTCGGCCGCAGCGTGCAGATCAGCGGCGGCCTGGCCGCCGACGGCGGGCGCTTCGAGCGCACGCTGGTGCTGGGCCCACGCGGTGCGACGCCGGACCAGGTGGTGGCGCTCGGCATCTCCAACCCGAAACTGCACGTCGGCCACGGCTCCTTCGGCGGCTGGTCGCCGTTCGGCCCGGTGCGCACGGTCACACGCTGCAACGGCAACCTGCTGTATGAGCTGGACGAAGAGCCGGCGCTCGACATCTATCGCCGCTACCTCGGCGAATACGCCAGCGACCTGCCGGCCTCCGGGCTGCTGTTCCCCTTCGCCATCGTCGGCGAGGACCGCAGCCTGCAGGGCCTCGTGCGCACCATCCTCGGCATCGACGAGGACGCCGGCTGCCTGAAGCTGGCCGGCGACGTACCGCAGGGCGGCCACCTGCAGCTGATGCACGCCAGCACCGATGCGCTGGTCGACGGCGCGCACCGCGCCGCCGAGGCCGCGGCGGCGATGCTCGGCGCTCAGGAGCCGGGCCTCGCGCTGCTCGTGAGCTGCGTCGGCCGCAAGATCATGATGGGCGCGCGCACCGACGAGGAGGTCGAGGCCGTCACCGACGTGCTCGGCCGCAACGCCACGGTGGCGGGCTTCTATTCGAACGGCGAGATCAGCCCGTTCGTGCCCGACCAGCGCTGCCGGCTGCACAACCAGACCATGACGATCACCTGCCTGCACGAGGTCTGACCTTGAGCAGAACCCCGACGCGCCTGCTGCTGCGCCAGCTCGGCCGTACGCTGGGCGCCGGCGATGACGAGGCGCTGGCCGCCTTGCTCGACGAGCTGCGCCAGGACCGCGTGCCGCCGGGGCTGGCCGACGGCTTGCGCCACCTCGTGATGCTGGTCGACGATGCCTACCAGCAGTACGAGCGCGACCTGCGCCTGCGCACGCGCAGCCTGGAGATCAGCTCGCAGGAGATGCTGGCCTACAACGACCGGCTGCGCCGCACGCGCGATGCGGCAGCCGCGGCCGAGGCTGCCAGCAAGGCCAAGAGCGAGTTCCTCGCCAACATGAGCCACGAGGTGCGCACGCCGCTGCATGGCGTGCTCGGCATGGCGCAGCTGCTGCTGGGCACCAGCTTGAGCGCCGAGCAGCGCGGCTATCTCACGGTGCTGGACCACTCCGCCCGCTCGCTGCTCGGCGTGCTCAACGACGTGCTCGACCATTCGCGCATCGAAGCCGGCAAGCTCGACATCGAATGCATCCCACTGGAACCGCGCGAACTGATCGCCGAGGCGGTGCGCGCGATGGCCGTGCAGTCGGGCCAGCGGCCGGTAGCGCTGTTCTTCGACACCGACGGCGAGGTGCCGCGACGCGTGCTCGGCGATCCGACGCGGCTGCGCCAGGTCCTGATCAACCTGCTGTCCAACGCGCTGAAGTTCACCGAGCGCGGCGAGATCGAACTGCGCTGCGCCGCCGACTGGCAGGAAGATCGCTTGCGGCTGCGCTTCTCGGTGCGCGACACCGGCATCGGTATTCCGCTGGAGCAGCAGACGGCGGTGTTCGAGGCCTTCACCCAAAGCGACGGCAGCGTGTCGCGCCGCTTCGGCGGTACGGGTCTGGGCCTCACCATCAGCAAGGGCCTGGTGGAGCGCATGGGCGGCACCATTCGCCTGGAGAGCGTCGCCGGACGCGGCGCCACCTTCGAGTTCGAGGTTCCGGTGGAGCTCGCCGAGGACCCGACCACGCATCTGGCGCCGGCGGCCGGCCCGCGCAGCGTGTGGCTGGTGGACGCGCGGCCGATGGTCCGCCGCGGCACCGCGCGCATGCTCACGCGCCACGGTAGCAACGTGCGCACGCTGGACCACGGCGCCGCGGCACTGCAGCTGCTCGACGGCCCGGCGCCGCCGCCGCAGTGGCTGCTGTTGCAGGCCGAGGCGCTGGATGTGGGCACCGCGCTGCAGATCCAGCAGCGCACGCAGGCGCTGGGCGCGCCGCGCCTGGCGCTGGTCACTGAGTGGATGCCCAGCGAGCATGAGCTGCAGGTGTGCGCCAGTCTGTCCGACTCACCGCGGTTGCGCCAACCCTTCAGCGAAGGGGAGCTACTGGGACTGTTCAGCGGCCAGCTCCACGCCGCAGAGCCACCTGCGCGCCAGCACACCGTGGCGCCGGCCAGCGCCTCGGCCCGCGTGCTGCTGGCCGAGGACAACCCGGTCAATCAGATGATCGCCGAGGCGATCCTGTCGCAGGCCAGTGGCAGGCGCAGGCCTTCGACATCGTCGTGATGGATGTGCAGATGCCGGTGCTCGACGGCCTGGAGGCCACGCGACGCATCCGCCGCATCGAGACCGAGGAGCACCGCGAGACGCGCACACCGATCATCGGCCTGACGGCCAATGCGCTGAAGGGCGATCGTGAGACCTGCATGCATGCCGGCATGGACGACTACATCGCCAAGCCGATGCGCAACGATGAGTTGCTGGCCGCGCTCGCGCGCGTGCTGCCGCAAGCCGTTCTGTAGGGTGGGCTTCAGCCCACGCGGCGCCGCGGTGGGCTGAAGCCCACCCTACCCGAGCAACCCGCGCTTCAGCAGCTCGCGCTCGCACTGCGCCGCATCGATGAACTGCAGCGCCTGCCATCCGGCGTCGCGCGCGGCCGCCACGTTCGGCGCCACATCGTCGATGAACAGCGTGGCCGCCGGCTCGAGGCCGAACTGCTGCGCCGCGTGATCGAAGATCTCGCGCTCGGGCTTGATCATGCGCACGCGGCCCGAGAAGAGGCCGCCGTCGAAATGCGCGAAGAGATGCGCATGCGCCGACTCCAGCACATCGGCATACGGCGCCGGCATGTTCGACAGGTAGTGCAAGCGCTGTCCGCCGTCGCGCAGGCGCTGCAGCAGCGCGAGCGATTCGCTCATCGGCTGCAGCACGTCGGGCACGCCGGCGATCACGGCTTGCACCTCGGTGAGCGGCAAGCCGGTGCGCCGTGCGATGCGCTCGGCGAGCGCCGCAGGCTCGACCGTGCCGCGATCGAATTCGCCCCAGTCGCCGCCGAAGTTTTCGAAAAAGCGCGGCACCCACGCGCGTGCGCCGGCCGCGTCCAGCGCCAGGCTCGCCAGTGCACGCTGCAGCAGTGCATGCGGCTGCCAGTGCAGCAGCACGCCGGCCATGTCGAACACCAGGTGCATCAGCGAAGGCGGGCGAGCAGGCCGGCGGTGGAGCCGTCGAGACCCTGCGCATCGCCGCTCGACAAGCGCGGGAGCAGGTCATTGCACAACGCCTTGCCCAGCTCAACGCCCCACTGATCGAAGCTGTTGATGCGCCACAGCGCGCCGCTGGTGAACACGCGGTGCTCGTACATCGCGATCAGCACCCCCAAGGCGCGAGGCGTCAGCCGCTCGATCAGCAGCGTCGTGCTCGGCCGGTTGCCGGGAAAGGTGCGGTGCCGCGCGATCGTGAGGGCATCGAGCGTCTTAGATGCGGTGGGCGCTGTTTCGCCGAGCGCCGCCTCGGTGCCTTTACCGAGCATCAGCGCCTGCGACTGTGCCAGGCAATTGGCCAGCAGCTTGCGGTGCAGATCGGCATGTGCATGCGTCGGCTGCTTCACCGCGATGAACTCCACCGGGATCACGTCGGTGCCCTGGTGCAGCATCTGGAAGTACGCATGCTGGCCGTTGGTGCCGGGCTCGCCCCACACGACCGGGCTCGTCGCGAAGGGCAGCGGCTGGCCGTCGAGGTCGACGCGCTTGCCGTTGCTCTCCATCTCCAGCTGCTGCAGGTAAGCCGGCAACCGTTTCAGGCCTTGGTGATAGGGCGCCACGCTGCGGCTCGTGAAGCCGTGGAAGTTGCGGTACCAGACGTCGAGCAGGCCCAGCAGCGCCGGCAGGTTGCGTTCGAGCGGCGTCTCGGCGAAGTGCCGGTCCATCGCATGCGCACCAGCCAGCAGCGCGCGGAAGTGCTCGGCGCCCAGCGCGACGGCGATCGGCAGGCCGATCGCGCTCCACAACGAGTAGCGGCCGCCGACCCAGTCCCAGAAGCCGAAGGTGGTGGTGATGCCGAAGTCGGCCGCGGCCTTCACGTTGGTCGTCGTCGCAACGAAGTGCTTTGCCGTGTCACGACCGCCGTTGGCGATGAACCACTCGCGCGCCACCTGCGCATTGGCCATCGTCTCCTGCGTCGTGAAGGTCTTCGACGCGATGATGAACAGCGTTTCGTCGGCCTTGAGCTGGCGCAGCACCGGTGCGATGTCGTGGCCGTCGACGTTGGAAACGAAGTGGAACGTGAGGCCCGGGTGCACGAAGGCATCGAGCGCCGGCACCACCATCTGCGGCCCGAGGTCGCTGCCGCCGATGCCGATGTTCACGACGTGGCGGATGCCGCTCGCGGCCGTGTCGCGGATGCTTTCGGCGAACGCAAGCATGCGATCGAGGACTTCGTGCACCTCATCGCTGAACGGCCCCTGGCCTTTGGGCGCGCGCAGCGCGGTGTGCAGCACCGCTCGGCCTTCGGTGTGGTTGATCGGTTCGCCGGCGAACATCGCATCGCGCCGCTCCTGAAGCCGGCACTCCTGCGCCAGCTCGACGAGCAGCTTCTTCGTCACCAGGTCCCAGCGGTTCTTCGACAGATCGGCGAAGACCTCGGGCGCCTCGACGGCGAAGGCCTCGAAGCGAGCCGCATCGCGCGTGAACGCTTCGCGCAGATCGAAGTCGCGGCCATGCGCCTGGTAGTGACCCTGCAGCGCGATCCATGCCAACGCGGCGTCGCAGCGCGGTGCGTTCATTTCATCGCCTCGATCATCGCGTCGAGCTTGGCTGCATCGACGGCGAAGGCGCGGATCCCTTCAGCGAGTTTCTCGGTAGCCATCGCATCCTCGTTCAGCGCGTAGCGGAAGGCCGCTTCGCCATAGGTTTCTGCATGGGTGCACTGCGCCTTCGACGCCTGCGGGTCCAGCCGGCGCTCGAGCGGCGCGTCGCTGGCCTGCAGTTGCGCCAGCAGCTCGGGGCTGATGGTCAGCAGGTCGCAGCCCGCCAGCGCAACGATTTGTCCGACGTTGCGGAAGCTCGCCCCCATGACCTCGGTGCCGATGTCGAACTTCTTGTAGTAGGCGTAAATCTGCGTCACCGACTTCACGCCGGGGTCGTTGACGCCGGCGTTCGCCGCCTCGTCCCACTTCGCGCCGGCGGCCTTCTTGTACCAGTCGTAGATGCGGCCGACAAAGGGCGAGATCAGCGTCACTTCGGCATCGCCGCAGGCCACGGCCTGGCAGAACGAGAACAGCAGCGTCAGGTTGCAATGGATGCCTTCGCGCTGCAGCGCGCGCGCCGCCTGGATGCCTTCCCAGGTGGCGGCGACCTTGATCAGCACGCGCTCGCGCGGAATGCCGAAGCCTTCGTACAGATCGATCAGGTGCTTGCCGCGCGCGATGCTGGCCGCAGTGTCGCACCACCTCGAGGATCTTCATGCCGAAGTGCACCAGCACCTGGTCGACGATCTCGGCCAGCGGCTCGCCGCGGTGCGCGGCCACCGTCTCGGCCAGCAGCGGCGCGTACTCGGGCTGCTGCACCGCCTTGAGGATCAGCGACGGATTGGTCGTCGCGTCGCGCGGCGCAAAGGCCGCAAGCTGCTTGAAGTTGCCGGTGTCGGCAACGACGGTGGTGTACTGCCTGAGCTGTTCGAGCTGGTTCATCGGGCTGGCTGGGATTCGTTGACCGGTCGAAGAAACTCGTGCATTATCCAAGAAGAAACTTAGTTACACCACACCTTCACGATCATCACGGCGCGACTTCCCATGTCCTTCGATCTCGTGCTCTTCGGCGGCACCGGCGACCTCACGTGGCGCAAGCTGATGCCGGCGCTGTTCCAGGCCTTCCGCCACGGCAAGCTGCCC
>VBDL01000227.1 GCA_005884255.1 Betaproteobacteria bacterium
GATCAGCAGTGCGCGGGTCGGCGCGTCGCCGGCGGCGAGCACCACGCCATCGCTGCCGGCGTCGTTGGCCAGCACGGCCATGCGTTGCAGCGGCACCTGCGTCTCGCCGATCGCCAGCGCCCCGCGGTAGACGTAGACGAAGGCGTTGTGCGAGGCCGGCAGCGATTGCTCGAAGCGTGCGCCCGGCGCGAAGTGCAGGTCCAGGTACAGCGGCTCGGTCACTTCGCGCTGCATCGCGCCGGCCACGCCGTGGCTCTCGCCGGCAATCACGCGCGCGGTGACGCCGTCTTGCGTGAACTCGGGGATCTCGGCGCTCGCGATGTCGCGGTACCACGGCGCGCACATCTTGTCCTTGGCGGGCAGGTTCAGCCACAGCTGAAAGCCCTCCATGCGCCCTGCTTCCTGCTCCGGCAGCTCGCTGTGGATCACGCCGCGGCCGGCGGTCATCCACTGCACGCCACCGTTGCTGAGCAAGCCCTCATGGCCGGCGCTGTCGCGGTGGCGCATGCGGCCGGCGATCATGTAGGTGACCGTCTCGAAGCCGCGGTGCGGATGGTCGGGAAAGCCGCCGATGTAGTCGTCGGGGTTGTCGGTGCCGAAGGCGTCGAGCATCAGGAAGGGATCGAGCCGTCGCTGCAGCGGTTGCGTCAGCACGCGCGTCAGCTTGACGCCGGCGCCGTCGCTGGTGGCTTGGCCCGCCACCAGCCGTTCGACGCGGCGTGCGCGGGCCACGCGGTCGATCGCTGTCGAAACGGTGGCGGTGTTCATGGTCATTCCTCGTGTTGCTGCGGTTGCTTCAGGCGAGCAGGGCTTCGATTTCGCCGCGGGCCGATGCGATCGCGGCAGTGGCGGCGTCCGGGCCCATGTTCAGGCCTTCAGCGTAGATGAACTCGACGTCGGTCATGCCGAGGAAGCCGAGCACCGTGCGCAGGTAAGGGACTTGGCTGTCGTTGGTCGTGCCGCGGTACAGGCCGCCACGCGTCAGCACGGCATAGACCTTCTTGCCGGTGAGCAGGCCGCGCGGACCGGTGGCGGTGTATTCGAAGGTCACCTTGGCGCGGGCGATCGCGTCGATCCAGTTCTTCAGCTGCGAGCTGATGCCGAAGTTGTACATCGGCACGCCCAGCACGACGACGTCGGCGGCCTTGAGCTCGGCGATCAGCGCGTCGTCGAGCGCAGCGCGGGCCGCTTGCTCGGCCGTGCGCGCGTCGGCCGGCGTGAACAGCGCGCCGAGCGCGGCTTCGTCGAGCACCGGGTGCGGCTTTTGCGCCAGGTCGCGCACGGTCAAGGCCGCGGCCGGGTTCTTGGCCAGCAGGCCCGCGACCAGTTCATTGGCCAGGCGGGTCGATTGCGAGCCCTCGCCGTTGGCATACGAGCGGGCGCTGGAGTTGACTTGCAGGATGTTCATCGCGGGTCCTTCGGGCTGGTGGTTGACGATGGGCTCACTGTATTGATCCAAAACCCATCCGAGAAGCCGCTGAACTGGATAACATTGTTCCGCCAGTGGAACGAACGAGGTGTGCCATGAGCCGCCGGGCCGCTCCCAAGGCGAATTCCGGAGTGCGTAGCACGGAGGATCCCCAATGAGCGTCGAACCGAATGACCTGCTGCTCTTCGCCCGCGTCGTCGAGGCCGGGTCCTTCAGCCGCGCTGCCGAGCGTGTGCGCATGCCCAAGTCGACCGTGTCGCGGCGCATCGCCGAGCTGGAGCGGCGCCTGGGCGAGCGGCTGCTGTTGCGCAGCACGCGCAAGCTGGCGGTCACCGAGTTCGGCATCAGCGTGCTCGACCATGCGCGCCAGGTGGCCGACGAGGTCGACGGCGCGATGGCCCTGGCACTGCATCGCCAGGCCCAGCCGAGCGGCAAGCTGCGCATCTCGATGCCGGGTGACTTCGCGAACATGACGCTGTCGGCGATGCTCGCGCGCTTCGTGCAGCAGCATCCGGCGATCGCGCTGGAGGTCGACGTGTCGCCGCGCCGCGTCGACCTCATCGCCGAGAGTTTCGACGTCGCGATCCGCATGGGCGCGCTGCCCGACGACACGCAGCTCGCCGCGCGTCGCCTGGCCGAGATGAGCATGGGCCTGTATGCGGCGCCGGCCTACCTGAACACGCATGGCGAGCCGAAGACGCCGGAGGCGCTCGAAGGCATGCATGCGCTGATGATCCTGTCGCGCTCCGGCGACCCGGTGCCGTGGACGCTGACACGCGGCCAGGGCGCGCAGCAGCAGCGCTGGAACGGCGTGCCGGCGCAGCGCACGGTGGCCAATTCGCCCGAGCTGCTGATCCGCCTGGCACGCCTGGGCGCGGGCCTCACCGCGGTGAGCGACCATTTCGCGACCAGCTATGTGCAAAGCGGCGAGCTGGTGCGCGTGCTGCCCGACTGGTGCCTGGAACCCGTGTTGTGCTCGGCGGTGTTTCCGGGGCGGCGGCTGATGCCGGCGAAGACGCGCGTGTTCCTCGATGCGCTGACGGCGATGCTCGGCGGCTGCGAGGAGGCGGGGGTCTTCGGCTCCCCCGGCGCGCATGCCGAGCCGGCGCGCCCGAGTCACGGCA
Source organism: Betaproteobacteria bacterium (assembly GCA_005884255.1). Taxonomy (GTDB): domain Bacteria; phylum Pseudomonadota; class Gammaproteobacteria; order Burkholderiales; family Burkholderiaceae_C; genus VBDL01. The sequence goes on from VBDL01000227.1 coordinate 2,554, forward strand.
AGCGACGGGCGTAACCCGCTGCGTCGGCGGCGCACGCCATCGCGTGCTTGGTGCTACGCTGCGCCGACTCCCATGCAGCCTCTAGCTCTCCCCGACGCGGCGTCACGCGAGACGCTGTTGACACGCTACGCCGCGGTGCGCGCGCACACGCGCTCGCTCGCTGCGGACCTGTCGGCCGAAGACCAGTGCGTGCAGTCGATGCCGGAGGCCAGCCCCGCCAAGTGGCACCAGGCGCACACCAGCTGGTTCTTCGAGGCGCTGGTGCTGCGCACGCTGCAGCCCGGCTACCGCGCTTACGACGAGCGCTTCTTCTTTCTCTTCAACTCCTATTACGAGGCCCTCGGGCCGCGCCATCCGCGGCCGGCGCGCGGCCTGCTGACCCGGCCGTCGCTCGACGACGTGCTGGCCTATCGCGCGCATGTCGACGTCGCGGTCGAGACCTTCGTGCGCGGCTGCGACGACGAGAGCTGGTGCGTCGCGGCGCCGCTGATCGAGCTCGGGTTGAACCACGAGCAGCAGCACCAGGAACTGCTGCTCACTGACATCTTGCATGCCTTCTCGCTCAACGCGCTGCGGCCGGCGGTGCTCAGCGCGACGGCGCCGGCCGCGCACGCGGTGTCGCCACTCCGCTTCATGGCCTTCGACGGCGGGCTGCGCGAGATCGGCCACCGCGGCGCGGACTTCGCCTTCGACAACGAGACGCCGCGCCACCGTGTGTGGCTGCAGCCGTATGCACTGGCCGATCGGCTGGTGAGCTGCGGCGAGTACCGCGAGTTCATCGACGACGGCGGCTACCGGCGGCCGGAGCTGTGGCTGTCCGACGGCTGGACGCTGGTGCAGGCCGAAGGCTGGCGCGCGCCGCTGTACTGGCGGCTCGAAGACGGCACGCATTTCACGCTGCACGGCACGCAAGCTCTGCGCGACGACGAGCCGCTGTGCCATGTGAGCTTCTACGAGGCCGCGGCCTACGCGCAGTGGGCCGGCGCGCGCCTGCCCACCGAGGCCGAGTGGGAAGCCGCAGCGACCAGCGGCACTGCGCTGCGTCAGCTGTTCGGCACCGCCTGGCAATGGACGCGCTCGTCCTACGACCCCTATCCCGGCTTCCAGCCGCTGGCCGGCGCGGTGGGCGAGTACAACGGCAAGTTCATGGTCGGCCAACTGGTGCTGCGCGGCAGCAGCCACGCCACGCCGCGCGGCCACGAGCGCGCGAGCTATCGCAACTTCTTTCCGCCATCGGCGCGCTGGCAGTTCAGCGGCTTGCGCCTGGCTCGAGACCTATGACTAGTACGGCCCACCTGCTGAGGATCACACCGGCTTTGCCCGTGGCGTCCATCGATTTCGCGCGCGAG
>VBDL01000228.1 GCA_005884255.1 Betaproteobacteria bacterium
TGAGCGGCGCGTGTGGTCGGTGCTGCACGAACCGACGCCGCAAGATGAAGACGCGCGGCGCACCCATCGCGAGCTGCAGCGGCTGACGCACGAACGCACGGCGCACACCAACCGCATCGGCGAGCTGCTGATCCTGCACAACCTGCGGCCGGGGCCCATCGCAGGGCGCGCATGGACGCCCTGGTGGGACAGCCACCGGGAGCAGGTGCCCCCGCTGCTGCGCGCCGAGATCGAGCGCGAGGTCGAGCGGCTGCTGCTGGTCAAGCGGCAGGTGCAGGCGATCGAGGCAATGCGCCGCCACGAGATCACCGAGCACCAACAGCCGCTGGTGGTGCAGCTGGCGCGGCTGCGTGCCATCGGCACGTGCAGCGCCTGGGTGCTGGCCAAGGAGGTGTTCGGTTGGCGGCGCTTCGCCAACCGGCGCGAGCTCGCCGGCAGCCTGGGGCTGGTGCCCACGCCGTACAACAGCGGCAACAGCCAGGCCGAGCAAGGCATCAGCAAAGCCGGCAACAAGCGCGTGCGCGCCTTGCTCGTGGAGCTGGCCTGGCGGTGGCTGCGCCTGCAGCCTGGCAGCGACTTGAGCGACTGGTTCAACCGGCGCTTCGCCAGCGGCGGCAAGCGCATGCGCCGCGTAGGCATCGTGGCGCTGGCGCGGCGCTTGGCCATCGCGCTGTGGCGCTACGTCGAGCACGGCGAGATCCCGGCCGGCGCCACGCTCAAGCCCGCCGGCGCATAGCGAGCCCCTGCCGGCAGCGGAACACGTCATGATCCGAGGTCAACGCGCCCGTCCGCCGAGCGGGTCGCGCACAGCGACCGTCCCTCAAGAGGGGGCGCGTTGGCAACTGGGGTACGCCCAAGCGCACTGCGCGCATGCTGCATGTGGTGCCGGCCACGATCCAAGCCGACACGGATAGAAGTTCGTCCGAGGCACCCAAGCTCGAACGCTCACTCCACCCCGACCTCGAACCTCGGCGCCCTGTTCGCCTCGAGCACCGTCACACCCACTGTCGCTTCAAAGGAGGATGGCCGTTCGCAAGAATCGCTTGACAGACGAGTCCTCATAGAAGCCCGGCGGCGCCCCCTCGGGGGGCGGTCGCGGTATCCCGCGACCGGGGGCTGACATCAGTGCGGCTTCTTGTTGGCCGCCGGCTGCACGTCGAGATCGTCGAACCAGGTCGACGGCGGCGGATCGCGCATCTCGGGCAGCGCATGCGCCGCGCCGTTGGTCGGCGCCGGCAGCGTGCCGAGAACGGGCGGCGCTGCAGGGGCGGGTACCGGCGCCGGCGCGGCGGCCTCGCGCTTTTCCTGCGGCAGCAGCATCTCGCGAGCCGCACTCACCGACGGCAGCGCCTGTTCCTGCCACACATGCAGCGGCACGCCGGCCGCCTTGAGCACGCGACGCATGCGCTCGGCGCGCTTGCCGCCGCGCTCGCTTTGCGCGGCCGCGCGCACCTCGACCACCGCTAACACTTGTGACGAGGAGTCACACAAGACGAGGTCAGCGCACAACTGCCCGACGCGCGCCAGCCACTCCGCGTATGAATAGCGCGTCGGCACGCGCAGGAACCGCGACAGCGGCACCTGCGCCAGGATCAGGTACTCGGGCATCGCGCGCTGCAGCGTCGCGTACGCCAGCCGCTCCGACGAGGTCAGGATGCGCGTGGCTTGCGGTTCCCAGCCGCTGACGGTGTCCAGCGCATCCAATGCGCCGGGCTTGCGCTGCGCCGTCGCGCCTTGCGATTGCCGCCGCCAAGCCCAAGCCACCGCGGCCACGACTGCGACCGCCACGAGCATCCACAACAGGGCCATGTGAGATCCAGAGTGCCGATGAAGATGGCACGCTAGTCCGCCGCGGCGGGGCGGTCAACGCCAACTCGTATCGCGGCTCAGCGCGTGCCGGGCAGGCCCTTCATGCCGCCCATGCGCTTCATCATCTTCATCAGGCCGCCGCCCTTCATCTTCTTCATCATTCCCTGCATCTGCTCGAACTGATTGAGCAGGCGGTTCACTTCCTGCACCTGCACGCCGGCGCCGGCGGCGATGCGGCGCTTGCGGCTGGCCTTGATGAGCTCGGGCTTGCGGCGCTCCAGCGCCGTCATCGAGCAGATGATGCCTTCCATGCGGCGCACGTCGCGCTCGGCGCGATCCATGTCGGCCTGGCCGGGTTGCGCCTTGCCCATCATCTGCGTCGGCAGCTTGTCGATCAGGCCCGACAGGCCGCCCATCTTCTTCATCTGCGAGATCTGCGCGAGGAAGTCGTTGAGGTCGAAGCCGGCGCCGCTCTTGACCTTGTCGGCCAGCTTCTGCGCGGCTTGCAGGTCCACGCCCTTCTGCACTTCCTCGACCAGCGCGACGATGTCGCCCATGCCGAGCACGCGGCCGGCGTGGCGCTCGGCATCGAAGACCTCGAGCCCGTCGATCTTCTCGCTGATGCCGGCGAACTTGATCGGCGCGCCGGTGATCTGCCGCACCGAGAGTGCCGCGCCGCCGCGCGAATCGCCGTCGAGCTTGGTCAGCACGACGCCGGTCAGCGGCAGCGCGTCCTTGAAGGCCTTGGCGGTGTTCACCGCGTCCTGGCCCTGCATCGCGTCAACGACGAACAGCGTCTCCACGGGGTTCAGCGTCGCGTGCAGCTCGCGGATCTCGGCCATCAGTGCTTCGTCGATGGCCAGCCGGCCGGCGGTGTCGACCAGCAGCACGTCGATGTAGTGGCGGCGCGCGTAGTCGATTGCGGCCAAAGCGATGTCGCGCGGCGTCTGCTCGCCGCTGGACGGGAACCATTCGGCGCCGGCCTGCTGCGTGACCAGCTTCAGCTGCTCGATGGCGGCGGGCCGGTAGACGTCGGCCGATACCGTGAGCACCTTCTTCTTGCGCTTCTCGATCAACAGCTTCGCGAGCTTCGCGGTGGTCGTGGTCTTGCCCGCGCCTTGCAGGCCGGCCATCAGGATCACCGCCGGCGGCTGCGTCGCGAGGTCGATGTCCGCAATGCCTTCGCCCATCGTGTGCGCCAGCTCGCGGTGCACGATGCCCACCAGCGCCTGGCCCGGGTTCAGCGAGCCGACCACCTCCTGGCCGAGTGCCTTGTCCTTGACGCGGGCGATGAAGTCACGCACCACCGGCAAGGCCACGTCGGCCTCGAGCAGTGCCATGCGCACCTCGCGCAGCATGTCCTGCACGTTGGCTTCGGTGATGCGCGCCTGGCCGCGCATCGTCTTGACGAGGCGCGACAGTCGGTCGGTGAGGGTGGAGGCCATGAGGGGAAGAAGGGTGGCGCACGCCGGCGGAGGTGGCGCACGCGAAAGTACACTGTGCCGATGATTTTATCGTCGGCTTCTCCTGCGATGCCCGCCGAGCCCTGGGGTGTCGCGGTGTTCGCCGCCACCGCGCTGGCCTATGCCCTGGCGGCGCTGCCCGACGAGCGCTCCGGCGCCTGGGCGCCGCGCGCGCTCACCGTCGGCTGGCTCTTGCATGCAGTCACCGTCGTGCTCGACACCCTGGCCGTCGATGCGCAGGGCGCTTTCAGCGCGCGCTTCGGCTTCGCGCCGGTGCTGTCGGCGACCGTGTGGCTGGTACTCGGGGTCTATGTGATCGAAAGCCGCTTCCTGCCCTTGCCGGGCGTGCGCCGCGTTTTTGCGCTGCTCGGCGCTGCGGTGGTGCTGCTGTCGCTGGCCTTTCCCGGCGACATCCGCGCGCCCGCCGCCTCGCCGTGGGCACCGCTGCATTGGCTGCTCGGCGTGGCCTCTTACGGCCTGTTCGGCGCGGCGGTGCTGCATGCGAGCCTGCTCGATGGCGCGGAGCGGCGCCTGCGCGGCAAGCGCGGCCCCAACGGCAGCGGGCCGATGGGCCTGCCGCTGCTGCGACTGGAACGCCTGACCTTTCGCTTCGTCGACGCCGGCTTTGCCGTGCTCACCGCGGCGCTGCTGCTGGGCATCGGCTTCCTGCCGCATTGGCGCTGGGACCACAAGACCGTGTTCTCGCTGCTCGGCTGGCTGGTGCTCGGCGGCCTGATGATCGGCCGCCACCTGAGCGGCTGGCGCGGCCGCTATGCCACGCGCTGGCTGTATGTCGGTGCCGCGCTGCTGCTGCTGGCCTACGCCGGCTCGCGTTTCGTGTTCGAGGTGCTGCTGCACCGCGCGCCACCGGTGTGAAGCGATGACGAAGTTTCTCCTGCTCATCATCGTCGTGGCCGTTGTGCTGTGGCTGATGTCGTCGCGCCGCAGCACGGTGCGCGACAAGCGCCGCGCCGCGCCGCGCGCCCCGGAAGCGATGGTGGCCTGTGCGCACTGCGGCGTGCACCTGCCACGCAGCGGTGCGGTCGAAGGCCGCGACGGGCAACTGTTCTGCGGCAGCGCGCACCGGCTGGCCCACGAGCGGGAGGCCGGTCGATCATGAACGACACGCCGCCCGAACGTCGAAGCACCGACCGTCGCCGCCAGGGCCGGCGGCGCGAGGACGAGCGCACGCCGCGTCCGCCGGAGGAGTCCTGGTTCGGTGCGCTCGGCGTCGGCGCCGACACGCAGATGACGGGTGACGCGTGGGGCGAAGAAACGGAGTCGGTCTTCGCCGCCGGCTGGGGCACGCCGGCCGCCGATTCGCGCTTCCTGTCGCGCCAGGCGCGACGCATCGTGTCGTCCGGCGCCAATGCGGTGCAGCGCATCTACCGCGCCTTTGTCGCTGCCCGCGCGGCGCTCGGCCTGGTGCTGGTGCTGGTGATCGGCGGCGTCGGGCTGCTAGGCACGCGCACGCCGCTGTCGCTGGCCTTTCCCGGCGACATCCGCGCGCCCGCCGCCTCGCCGTGGGCACCGCTGCATTGGCTGCTCGGCGTGGCCTCTTACGGCCTGTTCGGCGCGGCGGTGCTGCATGCGAGCCTGCTCGATGGCGCGGAGCGGCGCCTGCGCGGCAAGCGCGGCCCCAACGAACTATGTGGCGCTGTTCGTGTTGCCGGTGCTGATGGCCGGTGTGCTGACGCCGCGGCTGCTGGCGCTGGCCACGTCGGCCGGCATCGCGTTGATGCTGCTCGCGTCGGCCTGGCATGCGGTGCTGACCGGCGGCGACGCGGCCGTGCTGATGACGCAGGCCGGGCTCGCCGGCAGTGGCTTCTTCGTCATCACGCTGCTGGCCAGCGAGCTGGCAGGACGGCTGGCCCGCGAAGAGCTCACCGCGCGCGGCAGCCTGGAGCTTGCGCGCCAGCAGGCGCAGCTCAATCGCCTGGTGATCGAGGAGATGCAGGACGGCGTGCTCGTCGTCGACCGGCGCGGCCGCGTGCGCGCGGCCAATCCGGCGGCGCGCGCGCTGCTCGCCGTCGACGGCCTCGCGCGGCCCGCGCCATTCCAGCTGCAGGCGCAGGCCGCCTGGGAGCCGCTGTTGACCGCCGCCGAGCGCGCCTTCGACGAAGGCAACTGGCCCGAGGCCGGGCGCGACCTCAAGCTGCACTTCGACGCCGGCGTCAGCCGCACGCTGCGCGTGCGCGCGCGCTTCACGCGGCGGCGCGACGTGCAGCAGGAGCACGATGCCGGCGAAGAGTTCTGCGTGATGTTCCTCGAAGACCTGCGCAGCGTGCAGACGCGCATGCGCCAGGAGAAGCTCGCGGCGATGGGCCGCGTGTCGGCGGGCATCGCACACGAGATCCGCAACCCGCTGGCCGCCATCGCGCAGGCCAACGCGCTGATGCAGGAAGACGAGCTCAACGCCACGCACCGCCAGCTGACGAAGATGGTGGCCGACAACGTCGAGCGCCTGAAACGCCTGGTCGACGATGTCATGGAGGTGGCACCCGGCGCGGCGCCGAGCCCCCGCATCATCGACGCCACGGCGGAGATCGGCCGCATGTGCAGCGACTGGGCGCGCACCGTGCAGCTGCAGCTGGGCGAGCGCAGCCGGTTGGCGCTGGAGCTGCCGAGCGATCCGCTGGGCGTGGTGTTCGATGCCGAGCATCTGCGCCGCGTGCTCGTGAACCTGCTGGACAACGCGCGCCGCCATGCCAGCGACACACCCGGCGCGATCCGCCTCACGCTGGCCGCACGCGACGACGGCAGCGCACTGCTTACCGTGGCCAGCGATGGCGAGCCCATTCCGCCCGATGTGGAGCGCTACCTGTTCGAGCCCTTCTTCTCGACACGCAGCCGCGGCACCGGACTGGGCCTGTATATTTGCAAGGAGCTGTGCGAACGCTACGGTGCGAGCATCGACTACCATCTGCGGCCCGCCGGCGAAAGCAACCGCAACGAATTCCACGTCACGATGCAGCGCGGTGTGCTGCTCGCGACCGATGTCCGATTGCACCTGGCCTCATGAGCACACCCGCCCATTTCAGTTTGCTCGTCGTCGACGACGAACCCGACCTGCGCACACTGTATGAACTGACTCTGCTGCGCGAAGGCTACGACGTCGAAACCGCTGGCTCGGTGGAAGACGCGCTGCTGCACCTGAAGGACCGCGTCTACAGCGCCGTGATCACCGACATGCGGCTGCCCGACGGCAGCGGCATCGATCTGCTGAAGCGCCTCGAAGAGAAGGGCCGCCGCGAGAAGGCCATCGTCATCACCGCCTATGGCTCGGCCGAGAACGCGGTCGAGGCCTTGAAGGCCGGCGCCTACGACTACCTGACCAAGCCCGTGGACCTGCGCCAGTTCCGCTCGGTGGTGGCCAGCGCGCTCGGCCGTGCGCCGCAGACGGCGCCCACCGTCGTGCCGTCGAGCCTGCCGTCGGAGCATGGTCCGGCGCGCGTCGCACCGGTCAAGCCGGTGGTGGTGGCCGCGCCGCCGCCGGCGCCGCTAAGCCCTGCGCTGGCGCGTCTGGCCGGGCAGTCGGCGGCGATGCACCTGGTGCGCGGCCTCGTCGAGAAGGTGGCGCGCAGCATGGCGCCGGTGCTGGTCAACGGCGAATCGGGCACCGGCAAGGAGCTCGTCGCGCGCGCCATCCATGAGGTCAGCGTGCGCGGCGCGCAACCCTTCATTCCGGTGAACTGCGGCGCGATTCCCGAGACGCTGCTGGAGGCTGAGTTCTTCGGCTACCGCAAGGGCGCCTTCACCGGCGCGAACGAGGACCGCGAAGGTTTCTTCCAGGCCGCGCACGGCGGCACGCTGTTCCTCGACGAGATCGGCGACCTGCCGCTGGCGATGCAGAGCAAGCTGCTGCGCGTGATCCAGGAGCGCTCGGTGCGGCCCGTGGGTGCGGTGGCCGAGGCGCCGATCAATGTGCGCGTGCTCAGCGCCACGCACAGGGATCTGGCCGCCGAGGTGCAGGCCGGGCGCTTCCGACAGGACCTGTACTACCGCCTCAACGTGATCCAGATCCGCGTGCCGCCGCTGCGCGAGCGGCTCGAGGACCTGTCCATCATCAGCGAGCGTGTGCTCGAGCGCATCTCGCACGACGCCGGCGTGTCGCCGCCGCCGATGCTCAGCGCCGACGCGCTCGGTGTGCTGGCGCGCTATAGCTTCCCCGGCAACGTGCGCGAGCTGGAGAACCTGCTGCACCGTGCGGTCGCAATGTCCGGCGGCGAAGTCATCGGGGCCGACGATCTCGGGCTGACGGACAACAACGCGTTTGGCGACAGCGAGCTGGTCGAGCTCGACGTGCTCGGCGCCGAGACCGATGCGGCCGTCGCCGCGGCGCTGCCGGTGGCGACCGAAGCCGCGCCGGCACCGGCGCCGCTGCCCGACGATCTCGTGGTCTACCTCGATGCGGTCGAGCGCGACATCCTCGTGCGCGCGCTGGAGCGCCATCGCTTCAACCGCACGGCCGCGGGCGCGAGCCTCGGGCTGTCGCTGCGGCAGATGCGCTATCGCATGGCGCGCCTCGGTGTCAGCGTGGCCGACCACGTCGGCGAAAGAGAATGACCCGAGGCGGCTCCGCCGCCTGGGACGATGGCTGGTGGACCCATGCGCGGCGGTGCCCGTCGCCGAACTTCGGGCCCCGGCCTGAAGGCACCGCCATCGATCTCGCGCTGATCCACTCGATCAGCCTGCCGCCCGGCGAGTACGGCGGCGATGGCATCGAGCGCCTGTTCACCAACCGCCTCGATTGGGACGCGCATCCGTACTACCAGCGTATCCGCGGCCTGCAGGTCTCGTCGCACTTCGTGATCCGCCGCGACGGCGAGCTGCTGCAGTTCGTCTCGTGCGATCAGCGCGCGTGGCACGCCGGCCGCTCGAGCTGGCAGGGGCGTGACGAATGCAACGACTACTCGATCGGCATCGAGCTCGAAGGGCTGGAGGGCGAGACCTTCGATGACGCGCAGTACGCCACGCTCGCGCGCTTGCTGCGCAAACTCAGGCGCCGCTATCCGCTGCGCGCCGTCGCGGGCCACGAGCATGTGGCGCCGGGCCGCAAGATCGACCCCGGCCCCGGCTTCGATTGGGCACGCCTGCGTGCCTTGCTGCGCTGGAGCGCGAGCCGATTTCCGGCGCCCTGACAAGCCCACCAGAGCGCTGTCGCAAAATCCGCCACCCGGATAAACACCAGCGCGCTGAGACACTATAGGTAGTGTTAAAGTGGCGCGGTCGGCCCTAGATCGGCCCTATATCTAGTGTGTGAGTTGTGCACCTGCACTTCACCCGTTGTCCACACGGTTGTCCACACGAAATGTCCCCATGCGCCTCAGCTGCCGCACGCACAACTCCACTGTTGCGCAGCGTCGCGCCGCCATTGATTGACTGAAGGAGTTCCATGCAAACTGCCACCAGCCGCCCCTCATTGCCCGCGTCCGTTCCGTCGCATCCTGATGCCGGCAGCACGCCCGCGACATCGGCCTACCAGGGCTACCAGATCATTCGCCGCAATGGCGCCGTCGTCTCGTTCGAGCCGAACAAGATCGCCGTTGCGCTGATGAAGGCCTTTCTTGCGGTGCATGGAACGCAAGGCGCCGCATCGGCCAGCGTGCGCGAAACGGTCGACGCGCTGACCGAAAGCGTGGTGCGTGCGCTGCTGCGCTCGCGCCCGGGCGGCGGCACCTTCCATATCGAGGACGTGCAAGACCAGGTCGAACTCGGCCTGATGCGCGGCGGCCACCATGAGGTGGCGCGTGCCTACGTGCTCTACCGCGAGCGCCGTTCGCAGGAGCGCGCCAAGCAGGGCCAGCCGCCGGTGGCGCAGATGCCGGCACTCTTCGTCACCGACCGTGGCCAGCGCGTGCCGCTCGACGACGCCAAGCTGCAGGGGCTGATCGAGTCCGCCTGCGCCGATCTCGGCGCCGACGTGAAGCCCGACCCCATCCTCGCCGAGACGCGCCGCAACCTGTACGACGGCGTGCCGATCGACGAGGTCTTCAAGGCCGCGATCCTCGCCGCGCGCACGCTGATCGAGAAGGACCCCGGCTACACGCGCGCCACTGCACGGCTGCTGCTGCACAC